>MNYV01000048.1 GCA_001873285.1 Nitrospirae bacterium CG2_30_53_67 | reverse complement strand
ATTTGAAGAACACAGCCTGGATCTGGGCTTCTTCATCCTTCAGTGTAAAATAGGTATGCCCGGAATAGGGAGTCTTGAGATTGGATATTTCGCCCGTGACCCAGACGGAGGGAAACGTCTCTTCCAGCCGGCCGCGGATCCTTGCCGTCAGCTCATGAACCGTCAGGATATCATAGGGGAGGCTTTGCAGGTCTTCCATGATTTGCGTTCATCCTTAGTACACAAATTCATAAATACGATGACGTAATATTATTATTCGTCATCCCCGAATGTCTCTATCGGGGATCTGGTTTGCGTTAAAACCCGTAAATTGAAAGCACCTATTCATACAAAACAACCATATTCCCGATTAAACCCTCGGGAATGACATAAAATAAAGAGGGCTAAAAGGCCGCCAATACTTCACCATATTTATGAACAGGACCACTTAGTCTTCCAGTCTAAGACGCAGGATATGGTTTGCCTTCCCTGTGCCGGCATCCAGGTCCAGGAGGACCCCGCAGAGGAGCGTGGGTCCGTTCGCGGTGTCGAACCGCTGAGGAATCTGGTAGAGGTACTTTTCAATGATAATCTCTTTTTTGACGCCGATGACCGAGTCTCTCGGACCGGTCATCCCCACGTCGGTGATATAGGCGGTCCCGCCGGGAAGGATCGTCTCATCCGCGGTCTGCACATGGGTATGGGTCCCCAGGACGGCGCTGACCTTGCCGTTTAAGAACCATCCCATGGCGATCTTTTCGGATGTGGCCTCGGCATGGAAGTCAACGATGATGACCGGCGTCTCATGCCGGAGCCTCTCCACCTCGGCCTCCGCGCACCGGAAGGGGCAGTCAAGCGGGTTCATGAAAACCCTTCCCATCAGGTTCAGGAACGCGACCTTCTCGCCCGAAGCCGTGGAAACCACGCAGCTCCCCCGGCCTGGAACACCGGGAGGATAATTGGCCGGCCTGAGAATATTCTTCTGTTCATCCAAAAGCGGGTAGACCTCCTTTTTGTTCCAGATATGGTTCCCTGAGGTCAGGACCTGGATCTCCATGGCCTTGAGCTCCTCGAAAACCTTCGGTGTCAGCCCGAAGCCTGCGGCGGCGTTCTCGCCATTCGCCGCGCAGAGATCGACTCCGAACCGGGTGATCAGTTTCGGAAGTGAACGCGCCGCCGCCTGCCTGCCGGGCTTACCGATAATATCGCCGAGAAAAAGGATCTTCATTGGGAAACTTCCTGATAATCCCTCCCCCATTATGGGGAATAAATTTGGGTTCCAGTGGGTAAAAAGGGTTCGAGGGTTGAAGATCCATAGGGTTCCAGGGGCCGAGGGGTCAAGGGTTCAAGTGAAATACTGATACCGGTAAACCGAGTACAAGAACGCAAGCAAAATCTTCAGAGAAAAACACTGGAACCCTTGAACCCTATAATCCTCGACCCTTTATGTTTTTAGCACTTCTCTTGACCCCTGGAATCCTTGACCCCTTGACCCCTGATGTTTTCATCCACTTTTTTGGAGATGATCCTAAATTTGTTTAACGGTTAAACCGTTTAACAAATTTATTTTGCGTATTCCACAAAACGGCTCTCCCTGATCACGGTGACCTTGATCTTGCCTGGATAGGTCAATTCCTGTTCGATCTTTTTGCAGATATCTCTCACCATGATCGCCGCCTTTTCATCGGATACCTGTCCATTCTCGACGATGATCCGAACCTCGCGGCCGGCCTGTATGGCATAAGACTTTTCCACACCTTCGAAGGTGTTGGCGATCTCTTCGAGTTTTTCAAGCCTCTTGACATAGGCATCCAGGCTCTCTTTTCTCGCGCCGGGCCTTGCCGCTGAGAGCGCATCCGCAGCCGCGACCAGGACGGATTCAGGACAGATCGCCTCCACATCATCGTGATGCGAGGCAATGGCATTGATCACTTTGGGATCTTCGCCGTATTTCCGCGCCAGGTCCGCCCCAATAGCAGAATGGGTCCCCTCGACTTCATGGTCCACGGCTTTGCCGATGTCATGCAGCAGGCCGGCCCGTTTGGCCAGGGTCACATCCAGCTTCAGTTCCGAGGCCATGATCCCGCAGAGATAGGCCACCTCTTCGGAGTGATTCAGGACGTTCTGCCCATAACTGGTCCGGTATTTCAAACGGCCGATCAGCTTGATGATCTCCGGATGCACCGCATGGACACCCACGTCAAACGTGGCCTTCTCTCCTTCTTCCTTAATCGATTGATCAACTTCCTTACGGACCTTGTTCACCACCTCTTCGATTCGCGCCGGGTGGATCCTGCCGTCGCTGATCAACCGCTCAAGCGAGATACGGGCCACCTCTCTCCGGATCGGATCATACCCCGAGAGAATCACGGCTTCCGGGGTGTCATCGATAATCAGATCGATGCCGGTCGCGGCCTCCAAGGAACGGATGTTCCGTCCCTCACGCCCGATGATCCGCCCCTTCATCTCATCACTGGGCAGATTCACCACGGAGACGGTGATCTCCGATGTAAAGTCCGCGGCGCATCTCTGCATGGCCAGGGCGATGATGTTTTTTGCCTCTTTCTCCGCGTTCTCCCGGGTTTCATCCAGAATCCGCTTCACATTCTTAGCGGATTCGAAACGGGCCTCATCCTCCATGTTCTGCATCAGGGTCCGCTTGGCCTCTTCAGAAGACATGCCTGAGATCCGTTCCAGCTTCTGGATCTGTTCGGCCAAGGCCTGGTTGTACTTGGCCTCTTTCTCCTGAACCCGTTTCTCCATGGTCATCAGCCCCTTTTCCCTGCCCTTGACATCCGACTCCTTCTTCTCGATCAGGGTAAAACGCTTCTCAATGTTTTCTTCTTTCTGAGCGAGACGCTTCTCCCTGCTCTGGAGTTCGGAACGGACGTCCTTGGTCTCCTTTTCAAACTCGGAGCGGGCCTGGTAGATCATCTCCTTGGCTTCAAGACGAGCCTCCTTCACCGTCTGATCGGCCTGTTTTTTTGCCGAAACGATGATCCCTTCGGATTCCTTGCGGGACTTCCCGGCCTTCCTCTTGTACATCTGTTGACTGAAGATCCATCCTAAAGAGACCCCGATGATCCCCGAAAGAACGATCCACAGTACGGTCATTAAATCCATATGAATGGTCTTCACCCCCTTAGTGGTTAATGGTTCGTGTCATTTTTGACGGCTTCCTTTTTCTTCTTCCAGCCGTTCATCCTCTCTCGAATCGCCTGCTCGTACCCCTCGCCTGTGGGGTGATAATAATGTTTCTCCACGGAGAGGTAATTTTGAGGAACAAAGTGACCCGGTTCATCATGGGGATACCGGTATCCCTTGCCCCTTCCTAAGGATCCGGCGCCCTCATAATGGGAATCCCTGAGGAAATCAGGGATGGGAAGTGTCTCCCCGGAACGGACGTCCGAGAGGGCCTGTTCCACGGCCATATAAGAGGCATTGCTCTTCGGCGCCGTGGCGATGTACGTGACCGCCTGGGCCAGAATGATTCTTGCTTCCGGCATACCGACCCTCTCCACGGCCCGCTGGGCAGCCTCGGCGATCAAAAGCGCTCTCGGGTCGGCGTTCCCCACGTCTTCGGATGCGCAGATCACGATCCTTCTGGCCATGAAGCGGGGGTCTTCACCCGCTTCAATCATCCTGGCCAAATAGTAAATGGCAGCGTCCGGGTCTGAACCCCGCATGCTCTTTATAAAAGCCGAGGCTGTATCGTAATGGGCGTCTCCATCCCTGTCGTACAGCAGCGCTTTTTTTTGGACCGCCTCTTCCGCCACGGAGAGAGTGAAGTCGATAACCCCGTCCACAGGGAGAGTGGACAGGACACCGATTTCCAGGCTGTTTAAAGCCTTACGGGCATCTCCTTCCGCCAGGGTCACGATATGTTTCAGGGCTTCTTCGGACATCCGGATTTTGATCCGGCCGAAACCCCGAACCGGATCCTCCATGGCGCGTCTTAAAATGCGCATCAGTTCTTCTTCAAGAAGCGGTTTGAATTCGAGGATCCGGGAACGGGAACGGAGGGCCGGGATCAAGGCGAAAAAAGGATTCTCCGTAGAAGCGCCGATCAGAATCATCTTCCCCTTTTCCAGATCAGGAAGCATGGCATCCTGCTGGATCTTATTGAATCGATGGATCTCGTCGACAAAGAGAATGGTCTTTCTCTGCCGGAGTTTTTTCACCTCTTCCGCGTCTCTGGCCGCTTTACGAATATCCACGACTCCGGCTGTGACGGCGTTCAAAGCAACAAAGGCCGCGCCGGTTCTTTCAGCCATGAGGCCCGCCAATGCAGTCTTGCCGGTCCCAGGGGGTCCATAGAAGATAAATGAAGCCATGCGGTCCTCCTCAATGGCCCTGCGAAGCGGTTTGCCGTGGGCCAGCAGATGACGCTGCCCCTCAAACTCGTCCAGGCTTTTGGGACGCATCCGCCATGCCAGGGGGGCATCCTGCTCGGTCTCCGGCCTTTCTTCCTGTTGGAAAAGTTCCAAGACGTCACCTCAAACCTGGGGAAAAATCCTGACTCCAAAAGGGACTTTGATCCTCTTACGGAATAAACTAAAGCCGATCCGGCCCCCAAGGGGTTCTCAAACCTCAATTCGTCTGCGATGATGGTTTGCACACAGGATGGGAAACAAAGGAAGAAGATCGGACAACGATCAGACCGGTCAGTAAAAAGGAGGACCTAAGTCCTTTTATTCCGGGGCTTCGTTGTTTTTTCGAGATAAAAAGCCGTCCCAACCAAAAAATAGGGACAAAGTGAACATTTCTTCATGACCTTCACCGGTTCAGCCTTGTAACATGAGCGTCATCATCACCGATCGCCTGCAGGTTTCTTCAACGGGAACTGCGAAACCTGATGAAGTTCAACCAGGAGTTTTCCCCCCACTTTTAAAGAACCATATGGATGGACCGCTTTATTTAATTTTACAAGCCGGTGAAACTCATCATGTACGAGACTAAACGCTTTCATTGAGGTTTTCCTGCTCCCTTTATTCTCCTGCGCTGCATTTAAAATTCCTTTTTCCTCCCTGAATCAGTCGTTGGGATGTCTTATGGATAAGCAACTCGGTTTATATCATCTCAATATGATCTATATATATAACCCCCCCGCCTTGCCGTGTGGCCGCAACTATTTGAACCTGATAACCCAGGTGGGTACCGTGATAAAGACTTCAGGCTTCCCTCTCAAGAGGGCATGCACACCGTCTTCAGGGCCGGTTCCCATTCAAATAAGTGTTGGCTCAAAACACTGCCGGCCATCACTTGCAAGGCAGGGAGATCAAATGTTCCGTTCAAGTATTTGCTACTATATCGAGGGGGAAAATAAAAGTCAATAGTGAAAAAAATTTGAAGAGAACGAATCTTTTATTTTTTCTGCGCCTTGCCCAAAATGCCGGCCCATTCGTCGACTTTTTTCCTTATTTTTTCCTCCTGTTCATTCATGACCTTTTGCAGGCGGAAGAGCTCATCGGCAATATTAATGGCCGTCAGAATGGCTACCTTGTGGGAGGTGATCACAGAAGATGCAGATGCGACCTCTCTCATCTTTTTATCGACAAACCCTGCGAGTTCCTCCACATATTCAGGCGTGTCTTCCCCCTTTATGGTAAATTCCTGGCCGAAAATCTTAACATTCACCTGGTTTGCCATGGATTTCCCTCCGGATTCCTTCACTGCTGCGGCCTTTGCGCCGGTATAGCCTATTTGATTTGATTAAAACAACTCTTTCTGGACCTTTTCTTCTTCCATATCGATCCCTTCAATTTTTTTCAGGATGTTCTTGATCCTCTGCCTGATCTGTACCCGCTCCTGGCGTAAAGTCTGAATGTCTTCCAATATGGCTTCATCCCGGTCTTTGATCAGATTTTTATCGGCAATCTCTTTTCCCTTCTCTTGAAGGCCCTTGCGGCATGCTTCAAGTTCTTTTTTCAGAACATCATTTTCTTCCTGAAGATTTAAAATGAGATCAAGGGCCTCTTGAATCTTTCGATCCATTGTATCCAGATTAATCATACTCATCTAAAATCCCCTATTTTACGGTATGTTACAATTATCTTTTATAATATAACCTTTAAAGTAACATGTCAAGCACTTTTACCGGTGCTGCAATAATATCTTGACAACATTTATTTTTTAATGTTAAAAATTTGGTATAAAAAACAATGGAGGAAAAAACATTGGCGAATCATGCATCAGCAATCAAACGGATGAGACAAAGCAGTAAACGGGCCCTTCTAAATAAACAGCACCGTTCCAGAATGAAAACACAGGTCAAGAAGGTTGAGTCTTTAATCACTGAAAAGGATATCGAAGGGGCCAAGACCTCCCTTCCCGGGGCGCTCCGTATTTTGGATAAGTCCGTAACCAAGGGTATTATCCACAAGAATAACGCCGCCAGAAAAAAGTCCGCTCTCACGAAAAAGGTGAACCAGCTCGCCTCCCAGTCTTAGCGGCCCGATTCGTAAATACGGTCGCATTCGAGTGCCGTAGGGCGGCCTCATCTGCGTTCCGCTCCTTGCGGCGTACCAGAGGGTACGCCTCAGTCGCGCGCCTTGACAAGACCGCCCTACGCCCCTCTCGGTACGTTACCATATTTACGAATAGGACCACTTAGCGGCCCGATCTGACTGACGGCGCGGCTGGTGTTTCACCCTATTTACGAACAGGATACATCAGCCGGCCGCCTGCAGATGTGATGGATCATCGTCTCGATCCAGATCTGATGCCGGCCGCTTCCGGATTTAATCGATTCATCGAGGGAAGCGATTTGCAGATAGTGGCGGGCGATTTCTTCCTCCTGAAAACCATGCAATTGCCTTAAAAACCTTTTTTCTTGAAATCGGATATTCAGGCGCCGCAGGATTTCGTGTTCCGTGAGGCCTTGCTTTTCAAGCTCTTTTCCCATCCAGATCTTCCGAAACTTTGATGCCAAGGCCGAAAGGATCAGGAGCGGAGGCGTCCCATCTTCAACCAGCCGCGATAAGATCTTAAGGGCCTTTTCGAGATCCTTGTCACAGGCGGCATCCGCAAGTTCAAAGGAATTGAATTCACGTGAATGTCCTGAAACCTCGGTCACGTCAGAGAGCGCGATCTCACCCGGCGTCCCCTTATAGAGCATCAGCTTTTGAAGTTCGTTCTTCAGGACCTGAAGTTCTCGTCCGTGGGCATCCATTAGAAAATGAACCGCTTCGTCTTCGATCCTGTATCCTTGCTGTCTGAGAAACGAACGGATCCATTTCCCGGTTTGTTCTTCATCGTAGGGATGATAAAACCGGATCGAGGGCCATTGCTTCTGGATCTGAGCAAAAAATCTCTTACGCATATCCGGCTTGGCGCACGTCATGACCAGGCAGGTTTCGCGTACCGGATCCTTGATGTATTTTAGAAAACGCTCCTTCTCGGAATCGGGCATCCGGTCCATCTCTTTGACAATCACCAGTTTCGTCCCTCCGAAAAGCGGAACGGTCCCGGCTGATTGCATGATGGCGGATGCATCGGACTCGGCGCCGTAGAAGACCTCATGCCCCATGGACGGATCGCCGCCCCTGGAGAGCTTATTGCGGATCAGGTCGATCATCTCCCGAATCAGGAGCGTCTCTTCACCGTACAGCAGACAGACAGGAGGAATCCTCCCTTGCTGTATCTCTTTTTTAAATATCTCGGCTTTCATAGAGAATTAAAAAAAGGTTTTACACTGTATGACAGGTCCTGCAATCGTCTGCGGTTTTTTTTACACCGCAGGTTTCCCTCTGGTCCTGTCCGACCCGAAAGATCCCTTCCGAGACCCCCTCGGGTATGACCATGTTTTCAAACTCCGGGGGGTGCAGAACAATCTTGGAGGATTCCCAGAACGTGGTGAGGAGTTTCCTCCTGAATCCGTAGATGGCCAGTGGACTGCTCTCAGGAATATCCACTGCGGAGGTGGAAAGATGGACCCGGGCTGCATAATCCGCATGATACGAAACGACCCCGTTCCCGCGTACATGAAAGAAGGGAAAGGATACACGAACGGGAATGGAGATCTTTTTTGCGCTGAAACGGATCTCAATGATTTTTTTACCCTCACATTGTACGGTCAGGATGTGCCGGTTCCTGTCTTTTTTCCATTCAAAGACCGCCTGCTCCTTTTGCAAACCCCATGCCCCCTGATGCCGGTAAGCCTCTTCATGGGACTCCACCTTGGAACAGGGGACATAAAATCCTTTTTTTTTCTTGTACCGGACCAGAGCGGGAAAGGCGCTGAATTCACTCAAAACCCCGAATGACCCGGTGTTGTAGGACGCTGCGTAAAGACCTGACAGAGTCAGTCCGGGCAGGACATCGGCGACCTCCAGGGGAGAAGGCACAAAAGAGACCATCCTCTTGGATGAGACCAGATAAAAAATCATCATGCAGTACCCCCCCAATGTCCAGGGAGGTTTTACACCCTTCATATACCACTCCAACATGGCGGCGACATTTCTTATCCCGGCGGCCTTTTTCTCGGAATCAGTTCTCTCTTAAGATTTATGACCATACCATGGAATTTACCTTTGTTGTATCCGATCCTTGATCCAGGCAATAATCGGATTGGACAAAAAATAGGCCAGGATGGCCGAGGTCAGCCCGATCACCAGGCCTCCGACACTCATGGGGAAAAGGAGCTTCCAGCTCAGATGCAGAATATCAAGGGGATGGGTGGAGGAAAGCTTCAGGGTCCCCGGACCTCCTCCCAGGATCCAACGCCCGACCTTGTAATCCAAAAAAAAGATAAACGAAAAGGTTAAAGGATTCCCGACCCATGTCCCTAATAGAGCCATGAATTTGTTCCCTTTCAACAGCACGGCCAGCGCGACGGCCAAAATCATATGGATCCCAATGAATGGGGTGATCCCCACGAACACCCCGATCGCAAGCCCCCGTGCAATCTCCTGGGGGCTGCTCCGAATCCGGATGAGGCGAAGATACAGATAACGAACCGTCCGTTGCAGGGTCACAGGAATCTCACGCTCGATGACAGGCCCGGCAGGGACTGATCCAATAGGATCCAGAAGATAGGTCTTGCGCCATCATAAATAAAATACCCTAAGTTGTCAATGCCGTCTTAAGATTTCAGAGCTCATCATACCACCACCCGTTGTCTTAAAGCACGGCATTTTTCGTCACCACCGTGATTCCGGACTCGGTGACATGAAAGTGTTTTGCATCTTCATCGGCGTGATACCCGATGATGGAGTTGGGCGGGATCTTGATCCCCTTTTCGATGATGGTCTTCTTGATTTGCGAATTCCTGCCGATCTCGGCATTTTCCATGATCACCGACTGGTAGATGTTGCAGAAGCTGTTCACCCTCACATTGGGCGACAACACGGAGTTCTGTACCCGTCCGCCGCTGATGATGCACCCGCCGCAGACAACGGAGTCGAGGGCCACGCCCATTCTCCCGCCGGCAAACTCCTGCGCAAAAACGAATTTCGCAGGGGGTTCCAACCCCTGAAAAGTGCGAATCGGCCAATCGGGGTCATAGAGGTTGCAGACCGGGCTTACCGATACCAGGTCCATGTTGGCCTCCCAGTAGGCGTCCAGGGTCCCCACATCCCTCCAGTATGCCGCCCTCCGGGTTTTCTTCTCCTTGAAATTGTAAGCATAAACCGCCAGGTCCTTAGCCATCTTGGGGATGACGTTTTTTCCAAAATCATGTTCCGAGCGTTCGTCATCCGCATCTTTCTTCAACTGTTCGACCAGGGACGGGATATTAAACACATAAACCCCAAGCGAGATCAGACATTTGTCGGGTTCATCAGGGATGGTTTGAGGCTTCTTGGGTTTCTCCTGGAAACCCATGATCCTCCCCTTTTTGTCTACCTGGATCACGCCGAAATGACCGGCCTCATATTTTTCAACCTCCAGGGCTGCGACCGTGACATCCGCTTTTTTCGCTTTGTGGAAACGAATGAGTTCTCCGTAATCCATCTTGTATATATGATCGCCGGAGAGCACAAGAAGAAACCTCGGATCTTCCCTCAGGATGGAATAGAGGTTCTGATAAATGGCATCGGCCGTTCCCCGGTACCAGCTCTCGTCGATCCTCTGCTGAGGAGGCAGGGGAACGACAAACTCGTGCAGCTCATGACTCAGGAATCCCCATCCAAGCCGGATATGTCTTTCCAGGGAATAGGACTTGTACTGGGTCAGGACGAAAACCTTCTTGATCCCGGAATTGATGCAGTTGCTGAGGGTAAAATCAACGATGCGGTACTTGCCGCCGAAAGGAACAGCGGGTTTCGCCCGATCTTCCGTCAATGGATAGAGGCGGCTCCCCTTCCCCCCGGCCATGACGACTGCGAGAACTTCTCTGATGCTCCAGTGCATTTCCCTCCCCTTTTTTTCTTTTCCCCCTGCCTTTAAACAGAGCAGAGCGGATTCCCTTCTCAAAAATCCTCAATTTTGAACTTTACATAAAACAGATCGAATGGTCAAGATCAATTCACGCGGATTCCCTTCTCGACGGATCCGGACTCATGGTCTTCAACAGAGTCTCCTGAATCTGCTGAAGTTTCTTTGGGTCCAGGATCTTTTGTCCGAAGACGTCCGTGACGTAAAAGGCATCAATGGCCTTGTCGGCCTCGGTGGTGATCTTTGAGGAGTGGATATAAACCCCCTGATCGGCCAGACAAGAGGTGATTTGATAAAGAAG
>MNYV01000047.1 GCA_001873285.1 Nitrospirae bacterium CG2_30_53_67 | reverse complement strand
TATGCGGAGTGCGGCGGCATGATCTTCCTTTCCCGGGGGATCTATGATGCGGGGGGGGACCTCTATCCCATGGCCGGTGTCTTCCCCTTTGAAACCGAGATGCTCACCCGTCGGCAGGCACTGGGATATGTCACGGTCATCCTGGAGGAGGAGAACCTGCTGGGGAGCCCCGGTGATGTGATCCGGGGGCACGAGTTTCATTACTCCCGGATCAGAGAGATGGGCGGCGCTGTGCGGTGCACCACATCCGTGCAAAAACGGGCCGGAGAGGAGAAATACCCCGAAGGGTTCATGGTGAAAAACACCTTCGGGAGTTATGTCCACCTCCATTTCGGTTCCCAGAAGAACCTTGCCGGCAATTTGGTACTGAGGATGAAACAGGCCCGGGCCAAGACCGGGTAAAGAAAAGAGGATCATCTCCAAAAGAGTGGGTGAAAAATCAGGGGTCAAGGGGTCAAGGATTCCAGGGGTCAAGTGAAGTGCTAAAGACATAAGGGGCCGAGGGTCATAGGGTTCGAGGATTCCAGGGTTCAAGGGGTCAAGTGAAATACTTAAACGCAAGCAAAATCTCCAGAGAAAAACACTGGAATCCTTGAACCCTATGACCCTCGGCCCCTTATGTCTTTAGCACTTCACTTGACCCCTGGAATCCTTGACCCCTTGACCCCTGATTTTTCACCCACTCTTTTGGAGATGATCCTCTTTTCTTTACCCGGTCTTGGCCCGGGCCTGTTTCATCCTCAGTACCAAATTGCCGGCAAGGTTCTTCTGGGAACCGAAATGGAGGTGGACATAACTCCCGAAGGTGTTTTTCACCATGAACCCTTCGGGGTATTTCTCCTCTCCGGCCCGTTTTTGCACGGATGTGGTGCACCGCACAGCGCCGCCCATCTCTCTGATCCGGGAGTAATGAAACTCGTGCCCCCGGATCACATCACCGGGGCTCCCCAGCAGGTTCTCCTCCTCCAGGATGACCGTGACATATCCCAGTGCCTGCCGACGGGTGAGCATCTCGGTTTCAAAGGGGAAGACACCGGCCATGGGATAGAGGTCCCCCCCCGCATCATAGATCCCCCGGGAAAGGAAGATCATGCCGCCGCACTCCGCATAGATGGGGAGCCCGGACTCCGCCGCCTCCCTGACCTCCATAAGCAGGGATTGGTTCTGACTCAGGTGTTCCGCATAGACCTCAGGATACCCTCCGCCCAGATAAAGCCCGTCCACATTCCCGGGAAGGCGCAAATCATGAAGCGGACTGAAAAAGATGAGTTCAGCCCCCATGTCCCGGAGAAGGTCAAGGTTGTCTTCATAGTAGAAACAGAAGGCCTCATCCATGGCCACGCCGATCCGGACTCCCTTACCCACATGGGGCGTGCCGGACGGGTCACTGTAAGGCTGAAGCGGTCCTGCTTCGGCAAGGTCGAGGAGCCCTGAAAGATCCATCCCCTGCCGGACGCCGAGAGCCAGTCTCCGGATCCAGGCCTCGTCGATCCGGCCCACTTGATCCGTGGAAAGCCCCAGATGACGCTCGGGCAGGGTCAGATCTGCATCCGGCAAGAGTCCTCCCAGGCACCTCGCCCCGCAGTGATCCTCCACGGCCTGGGTCAGCCACTTCATGTGCCTCTCGCTCCCCATCCGGTTGAAGATTACCCCGGCGACATTGAGTGCCGAATCGAACGTCTCGAACCCCCGGACCAGGGCGCCCGCGCTTCGGGCCATGGAGCGGGCGTCCACCGTGAGGATCACGGGCGCATGCAGCCACTTGGCGATCTCGGCCGTGGAGCCGGCTTCGGACCTTGCGTCATACCCGTCGAAGAGTCCCATGACCCCTTCAACCACGCAGATATCCGCACCCAGGGATGCCCTCTGGAACGAGGAGAGGACAGCCTCTCTTCCCATGAGCCATCCATCCAGGTTGCGTGAGGAGCGGCCGCAGATCTTTGTGTGAAAGAGCGGATCAATGAAATCCGGACCGGTCTTGAACGGCTGGACCGAAAGCCCATCCTCCATGAACGCAGCCATCAGCCCCAGAGAGACCGTGGTCTTCCCTGCACCGCTCGAGACACCGGCAATGACGAAACGTTTCAATGTCAGCTCCTATACCCCGTTTATCAGTTTCACGTGTGCAAACCCGTCGTCATAATAATCGATCATGTTCAGGCACCCGAAGGCCTGGTCCATCCTGAAGATGTATCGGATCTCAAGCTTCATGGCATGGGCGAGGATCAGACGGTTCACGCCGCCGTGCGCAACGATGAAGATATTCCCGCCACTGTGTTTCTCCAGCAGAGGGAGATAGGTCTTGAGCACCCGTTCGGAAAGGTCATAGGAACTCTCTCCGCCTCCGGGAGGCCGAACCGCGGTCACGTCTTTCTGCCAATAGCCGAAAAGATCCGGATAGTCCCTTCCGATCTCCTCGTAGGTCAGACCTTCCCAGTCCCCGAAGTTCCGCTCGCGGAGCCCCGGGAGCTTCTCGTAGGGGAGGTTCAGGCCTCCGGCGATGATCTCCGCTCCCTCCACCGTACGGAAAAGGTCACTGCAATAGACCGCGGAGATGCCGCAGCCCCGTACCCTGTCCAGCAGGGAGAGCATCTGCTCCCGCCCCACCTGTGTAATCGGCACATCGGTCTGCCCGTTGTAGACCCCGGATATGAAGTTTTCCACCTGTCCGTGCCTGGCGATATAAACCCTGGTCCGAACTTGATGCGCTCTTATTGGTTTCATAACACGGCCGCTCCCAGCAAGAGAAAAAGGGCCTCACTCAGTTCCCCTGTGAACCCATGGGTGTCGCCGGTCACCCCTCCGAGTCTGGCCTCGAAAAACCGGGTCGTGAGATAGGTCGTAAGCCCGATCAGGCCGAGGATCAGGAGCCCTTTGAGCCCGAGGGCCGGAATCACGGCCGCAGAGGTAAAGACAAACCCCACGAGATACTCCGGCCGCCCCGAAAAATCGGCAAAGGCCCTCCCGGTCCCCTCCCCCTCTCTGGCATATCTGGAAAAGGCGGACATCTGAAGCATGGACCATCGGCCCATGCAGGGCATGCAGAGCAGCAGGCCCGGCTTCCATCTCTCGGGGCACTGGTCCAAGGAGACCACCTTGAAGAAGATCAGGAGAATGAGCGCAATGACCCCGATGACCCCGACCCGGCTGTCCCGCATGATCTCCAGAATCTCTTCCCGGTTCCTGCCGCCGGCCAGTCCGTCAATCGAATCCGCAAACCCGTCCAGATGCAAACCTCCGGTCATGAGGATCAGCGATGAAATCACCGAGAGGTCCACAAGCAATGTTGGGAATACGTAACCAAGAAGAGCATGGAGCCCGACCAGGATCAGCCCCAGGACCAGCCCCACCGCCGGAAACATGGCCATGGACTTCCCCAGCCTCTCCGGAGAGAGGTCCGCCTCCGGACCCAGAGGGATGATCGTCAGGAACCGCCAGGCCGTGGCAAACCGCCGGGGCCATTCACGAATCATACCATCATCGATCATCATGATTTCTCCGACACACCCGCCTCCGCAAATGTCAAAACCTCATTCAAGACCTTGACCCCCGCTTCAACGATTAAGAAACCGAGGGCCGCTCCGGTCCCCTCTCCCAGACGGAGATTGAGATCGAGGAGAGGCTGAAGTCCCATCCGGTCGAGCATGACCTGGTGGCCGATCTCCACGGAACGGTGAGCGGCAATCATATAAGGAGCCGTCTGGGGCGCGAGGGTATAAGCGATCAGGGCCCCGGCCGTGGAGATCAGCCCGTCGATGACCACCGGGATCCTGCGGGCCGCCGCACCGAGGATCAGGCCTGTAATCCCGGCGATCTCAAAACCGCCGAGCTTGTGCAGGACGTCGAGAGGATCCGAAGGGTCCGGCTGGTTCACTGCAATCCCCTTTTCGATCACCCGGATCTTCCGCTGCAGCGCCTCGTCCCCGATGCCGGTCCCTCTCCCCGTGACCTGGGCCACGGGCCGGTCCGTGAGCACGGCCGCCATCGCGCTGCTGGGGGTGGTGTTCCCGATCCCCATGTCTCCGGTGCCGATGAGGTCTGTTTGATCGCCGTATTTCTCTGCAAGGGAGATCCCGATGTTGATTGCCGAGACGGCCTGCTCCCTGGTCATGGCCGGACCCTGTGTGAAATTCCGGGTCCCCCGCGCCACCTTTTGATGTTCAATCCCCGAAAGCTCCAGAAGATCGCCGTCCACTCCCATATCCACCACCACAACCTCGGCGCCCGCATGCCGGGCCAGCACATTGATGCCGGCGCCGCCCCTCACGAAATTTCGCACCATCTCCCGGGTCACTGCTTTAGGAAAGGCCGAAACCCCCTCCTCCACCACACCGTGATCACCTGCAAAGGTAAAGATCCTCTTGTGACGGATCTCGGGCCGCTCTTTGCCCTGAATCAGGGCCACCTGCTTTCCCAGGGACTGGATCCTCCCCAAAGCGCGGAGGGGCATGACCTGATCATCCAACCTTGCCTGTACGCGTCGGTCCAGGTCCGGGTCCATGGGCCTGATCCTGCGGATCACCTCGTTGATCTTCTGCATCCCATTGTCACTCATCATGCATCTCCAATTTTTTTAGACAAAGCGGGATTCCCGCCGTGACCAGAAAAACCTCGTCAGCCGCTTCTGCCAGACGCTGGTTGGCCATGCCCGCCAGGTCCCTGAACCGTCTCCCCAGGGGCTCCGCGGGAACCAGACCCATGCCCACCTCATTGGCCACGGCGATCACCGGAAAGGGAGACTTATGAACGGCCGAGGCGAGGGAGTCGATCTCGCACAGGAGCTCCTCATCTTCATACTTCCTTTCAATCATCAGGTTGGAAAGAAGCACGGTCAAACAGTCGATCACGACCACATGGGCGCCGGACTGAAAAGAACCGAGCAGGGAGACGACATCGAGCGGCTCTTCGAATGTCTCCCACAAGGGTCCGCGTTCCAGTTTGTGCCTCAGGATACGCCCCTCCATTTCGGGGTCGGTGGACCGGGCCGTGGCCACAAGGATTCGGTCCTTTCCGACTTTCTCTCCTATCTTCAGGGCGAACCGGCTTTTCCCGCTCCTCGCACCACCGATGATCAAGGTGAATCTTCCCATATCCAGAAAAAGGCTCCTCTTCCATTTTGTGGAAGGATTCGAGGGTTCAAGGGTTCAAGGGTTCGAGTGGTTCACTTGACCCCTTGGCCCCTAGGCCCCTTGGACCCTTATGTCTTAATCTCCTGCTTCGGAGATGCCTCTCAAAAAACAAAAACCCCGGATTTCCAAAGGGAAAACGGGGTCTGAACGATCACGCATTCACCACCCTTAAGCCTCGAAGTCCGGTGAACATTTTTCCATATCAGGCAGGTCTTCTGACTTACGGGCGCCTCCAACGTCCGGTTGGAGGAAGTTCATCGCACCTTCCCGTCCGCCTGAGGCAGACAGTGGTTTTGAGTGGCCCTATTCGTAAATACGGCGGCATTCGAGTGCCGTAGCGCCGTCTCGTCGGCGTTCCGCTCTTTGCGGCGTACCACATGGGGTACGCCGCAGTCGCGCGCCTTGATGAGACCGCCCTACGACCCTCTCGGTGCTTCACCATATTTACGAACAGGACCACTTTGCGATGACACAACCCGATCACAGCGGCGGGTCCGTGAGGGATTCTCACCCTCTTCCCTTTTAGGCTTTTCAGCACCTGAAAAGGTTCTTTGCCGACAACCTACCACTGGGGTTGATATGAGTCAATCTTTTTTTTCAAGAGACCCTTGACAAAGGATAAAGGACCGTGTATATTCATGATTAACAGAATGATTTTAGTATAGTTTATGTTAACCGATTGATTTATTAGGATTTTAAAAGAGGAGGTTTACATCATGTGCATGGCCATTGAAAAAGAATGCGCTTGCGGTAAAGAAGCGGCGCGTCTTCATCACTTGAATTCGATTCTTCCTTACGAGACCGTCAAGACCATCTACTGCCCTTCCTGCAGCGAGGATGTTGGCTTTAATGCCGGGACCATGATCCGTGATAACGGCTGGATCATCGAGTATGACATGGAGGTCGTCTCCCTCTATGCAGCGAAGATGGGGCTGAGCAAAGAAGCCGTCACTCCGGATCTGATCTTCGATGAGGGGTATTCCACATGGCAGGGATTTACGCCCACGGACCTTCACCAGGCCAACAAGGAGAAGGAGGCATTGGCCCAGGTGGCCAAAACCGATAAGGCAAAGTATCTGCAGATGATACGGGAATGGAGCATCAGCCGGGCCAGAAAACTTCAAGAAGAAGGCTGGCGAAAGGCCCGTGAAACCGTAGACGCTTAGAGGAGGGATAGAACAATGATCAAGGTTTATATCTGTGAAGATTGCATGATGGAAGTTCCCGCTGCCAAGGAGCCGCCGGAGCTTTGTCCATGCGGGGCCGGCCCTGATTCATGGGTCTTAACCGAAAAGCCCGAACCAGGCTGCGGAGGAGGGCCGAAATAATGTTCAAGATCGCCGTGCCGTCCAATGATGGAGAAAGGATCAGCGGTCATCTGATCGGAAGCCTCATTTTCCTGATCTACGAGATCAGAAACGGCAGGATCCATGCCCGGTCAAAAAGGACTCAGATCCACGGGATCATGGCCGCGGTTGAGGACTGCAAAACGGTGATCGTCAAAGATTGTCCGGAACCGATTTCAGAACTCCTATCTGTTAAAGGGATAAAAACGATCCGGGAAGATCGCGACGATGCTGAACGGGCCGTACTGGGTCTGCTGAATGGAGGAAGAACAAGTAGATCACTCAATCTGAACCAGGTCGAGGGGCGGTCCTGGTTTGAGCATGCAGAGCAAGTGACAACCCTGCAGTCTGCCGCAGGGTTAGGGAGTGAATGAAACAAAAAACTCTTTAGAAACTCAAAAATTCCCTGCAGATGGCTGCAGGGGGCAAAAGCGACCAAATGGCTTACATTGGGAAACGGTTTCTCCTCTGATCCGGATTCCCGGTGAAAGCCGAAGGGGCCTTTCACCTCCCCCTCCTCTGGGTGTCAGGCCCCTTTTTTTAAACCTTTTTGCCGCCAAGACATCAAGGCACAAAGTGGATCTTCTCAGGAAATCTCTTCCAAAACAATCCGGTGATGCAGCATATCCGCTTCATGAAACCTTGCCTTCACCGTCTTTTCTTCCCCAAAAATATCCCGCAGAACCAGATTATCTTCCTGCCGGCGGATGGTGTCGATATTTTCCATGAGAAGCTTTTCCTGACCATCGCGGATCAG
>MNYV01000046.1 GCA_001873285.1 Nitrospirae bacterium CG2_30_53_67 | reverse complement strand
CCTAATTCCTGCTTCCAGCGTCCCAGAACGTTGGGATGTATTCCCAAATTCCGGGCGGCCTCAGATACTTGATACCCTTGTTCCGTTACCAGCTTTACTGCTTCTTCTTTGAATTCTTTTGAATGCTTACGTCTTCTTTGCTTGCTCATGGGACACCTCCTGAGTTATTAATAATACACTCTTAAGAAAGTGTCCAGAAATACTCTACCACCTCAGTTTGATTGTGCACCACATGAAGAATCTTGTCAGCGTCGGAATATCCATGATGTTCCTCTTTTATCTTTCTGCATCCAATGATTTAGCTAAGTTCGCGTCCTATATCCTATGTGTCCTTGGCACGCTTGCCCCAGCTCACGCGAAGCACGGCATAACCAAACAATCCTGAAATAAACGTGCCGATCAGAATACCGAGTCGCTCCAGCCCCAGATAGGCTGTGTTGCCCTGTTCGAATGCCAGCGATGCGATGAACAGGCTCATGGTGAAGCCGATGCCGCACAGTAACGCGGTGCCATAGAGTTGCCACCAGCCGACTCCTTCAGGAGGTGACGCGAATCCCAACCGTATCGTAATCCAGCACATCGCCAGGACCCCGATCTGCTTGCCGAGAAATAATCCGGTCACGATGCCAAGCGGAACAGAATGAAGCACTTCGGCAAAAGAGATTTCCGTTATCGAGATGCCTGCGTTGGCGAACGCGAAGACCGGCAGTACGCCAAAAGCCACCCACGGATGCAGCATGTGTTCGAGATGGCGAAGCAGCGATTCAGGTGCGTGTGCAGAAAGAGATCTCTCCGGCACACGCAGTGGGATGAACATCGCCAGGACGACGCCTGACAATGTGGCATGCACGCCGGACTTCAACACCGCCACCCACAGCGGAACGCCAAAGAGGAAATAGGCAGCGGGCTTCATCACACCCAGGCGATTGAGGCATGCGAGGCCAAGTATCAGAATAGCCGCGATGGCGAGCGAAAGCAGGGACAGCTCGGCCGTGTAGAATATAGCGATCACGACGATAGCTCCAAGGTCGTCGAAGATGGCGACACTCATCAGGAAGGCTTTCAGCCCGGTTGGAACACGCTTTCCGAGAAGTGAAAGCACCCCCAACGCGAAGGCAATGTCTGTCGCCGTCGGGATGGCCCACCCTCTCATCGCTTCGGGATCACCCCAGTTGAACGCCGCGTAAAAGGTCGCGGGCACTATCATTCCACCCCTGGCGGCGAACGCCGGCAGGCTCACCCGGCGCAGACTCGATAAGTGCCCCTCAACCACCTCCCGCTTCAGTTCCATACCCACGAGGAAGAAGAACACCGCCATCAGGCCGTCATTTATCCAGAGCAACAGGGGTTTGACAATTCCGAAAGTGCCGATCCTGATCTCGAGGGGAAGATTGAGCAGCGTAGCGTGGTAAACCGCGAGAGGTGAGTTAGCGAAAACCAATGCAAACACGGCCGCCAACATTAATAATAATCCACCCGCAGGTTCCAGGCGGAGGAAATCCCGGAGCAGCTTCAGCACCTTGTCGGCTGGGGGAGGTGTGTGCGTTCCCATAGGCAATCAGCAAAACCTGTCATCTGCTACATAATGTATGTACAGATCCATATAAAACCTCAATCCATTCACATAGCAAAGTCTAAATATCAATTTTCATCATGTCAATGATAATTTCTCAAGCGCACGTTCCTGATTCCTATCGTTCGATCTTATACAGCAGGTCCGCTCCGCTCTGGATACCGAGTTCTGTCTGCACCAGCCATTTTCTACTGACCTGGTAGCGGGTCCGCACAGTGCTGATCGGCTCGAAGAGCCCGATGCCGTAACTGATATAGAGCCTGGGTGAGAGGTACTTGCCGATGACCAGGACTGACTCCTGCGGCGTGACCCCGCCCTCGACCTCCAGTTGCTCCAGGCCGAAGAGTGAACCGATCCGCTTGGCAAGCTTCTCCCCGCCGCTCAACCCGAGAGAGAGTGCAGCATTATACAATTGCTGACCTTCAGCGCCGGAAGCCTGCCGCATGGGCCGGCCAAACAGAAGATAGGAAAGCGCATCGCCCTGGTCCATGGCGGGTGTCGAGAAGAGATCAAGCTGCGGATCTTTCAAGGTGCCCCGGACATTGACTCCGGCAATCACATCCCCGGTCCGGCGTGTGGCCCTCACGTCCAGGCCAGGATTGTCAATCGAACCTCCGGAGAAGACCAGCCGGCCTTTCTCTATTTTTAGCTTTTGCCCATAGGCCTTGTACAGCCCCTGCATAACCTGCAATTCTCCGGTGCCGGCCGTCAGCTTTCCCGGCACGTCCACGGCGGTGATATCCCCTGTGATATCCCCGCTGAGACCGAACCCGTCAAACTTCACCTGGTCACCCAGGACCAGCCTGACCTTGCTGTATATTTTCCATTTTTTTTCTTCCTTTGTTTCACCGGATCCATTTACAATCACGATATCCTTGGACACCCTGGCCGTCCCTGCAAGATCCCGGGGGGCAAGGTTTGCCCTGGGAATGATCAGCTTCCCTTCAAGGTCTGCACGATACCCCCGCACCATCAGCTTCAGGTCCGGTGAGACCACGACCTTTGCCTCAGGTGTTTTAACGGCTTCAAAGTTCGTCCCCTGGATGCTGACCACGATCGGCCATCCCTCTTCAGGCTTCAGTTGGGTCTCTCCGTCTATCCGGATCGTGCCCTCACCGGAACCGGCCTTCCCTTCAATCCCGAGGGCCCCGTTGCCATCGCTTAAGACTGAAAGCCCGACATCCTTGAGTCGGATACCTATATCCGGAAGATTTAGAGCCCCATGTTCGATGGAGGACCCGCCAGTGACAACCGGCCTCTGGAGCGTACCGGAACAGGTAAGATCGGAATTGAAGGCCCCGCTTATGTTTTCAATGGCCGGTATAAAAGCGGGTATCAGATTGAGCGATTTCATCCGGGCGCGCAAATACCCATGGACCGGCTGATTTTCTTTGGATGCCTTCAGGAGAGAGAACCCGGGAAGGGTCAGTTCGCTTCGAATATAATCTTCATCCTCTGTTGAAATGCCCGCCTTGGCAGTGAAGGCCTGTTCGCTGAGTATGGCGTCGAACTTCCCCTCGGCAAACCCGAGACTTATCTTTTTCCCCATGCCTGTCGTGTAGTTGAGGGCACCTGGGGAGGTCTGGAGTGTGAGCTCTCCGGTGATGCCCTTCTCTTTGCTGTACTGGAGGCCGGAGCGCCCGCTGACCTTTCCCTGCAATACAGTCGACCGGGGGAGCAGGGGATTCAGGGTGGACAACGGCAGATCGGCCAGGGAAACCTCAAGTTGGGCATCCCTTTGTCCATGCCGCTCCCCATGAATGCAGGCGGCGGCGTCTTCCCGGCTCCAGCACCACGGTCCGGCCGCCGCTTCCCCAGAAGAGAGTGTGAAAGCCCCGGGTTTTCCGAGGATCCAGCTTCCGAAAGCCTCTGAAGAAAGGTCCGCCTTTTTCAACAGGCCGCTCCATCGGTTGTCCCTGAAACTCCCTTCGATCCGGAGATCCAGCAGATCTTCCTCTTTTTTCATTTTTAGAGTGACCTCGTGGGCCGATACCTTTCCCCGGCCTTTCACGCTGAGTGAATCGATCTGGTGAGTACCCATGAGGATTCCTTTGGATCCGATGTCAAGGCGTGAATCCTGCCGGTCCAGAAAGTCAATGTCCATGTCGGCCTTGAACTCACCTGCCTCATACCTTCCGAAACCCGCATCCTGTGCATCGAGCCGGGCGATGATTCTCGGGAGCCTTCTCGGCCCGGCGAGACTCCCCTGGCCCGTGATCATTCCTTTTCCACCGGGAGCGAGATCCGCCAGGTTCGCCGCATGGATATCCCACTTCACATCCCAGTTCTCTGCAATCGTGCCGGAAGCGGTGATACGGGCTGACCCTGAAGTGAGTTCCAGACCGGACAGGGTATATTGGTCCCCTTCGATGCCGAGCAGGGACCGTGCCCGAAACGAATGGCCGCGCATCTGGCCTTTGAGCTGCCGGATGTCGAGGGAGATTTTCGGTTTTCCCTTGTCCACACTTCCCGAACATGCCGCATCAACAGAAAGATTCCCTTTCCACTCCGGCCAGGCCGCTCCGGGATCCAGACCCTTCCCGTTCAATGCAAGGTCCCAGGCGACCCGGGGTTCCCAGCTCACCTCCCCTTTGCCGCTCAATTCCCCTTTGAGCACCCGGGCATGAAGCGCGCCGATCGACAGTCCGCTTCGGGACCCCCTGCCGCTCAGAATCCAGTCTCCGCTTGGAATGCCTTTGCCCGACACACTGGCCGTAAGATCGATGCGGTAATCCTCGGGAGTCCCCTGGATGCTGACCTCGCCCTTGGAACTCTTGACCAGGGAGTCCTTCCCGGTCAGCGGCCAGGAGAGGGAACGCCACCCGCCTTCCAGTTTAAAAGAGTTCGTACCATTGACCGGAGCGTACTCCCCGCGAGCTTCCAGCCGGGTGCTTTGCTCCGGGACCGACAGGATGAGCTTTTCGACCTGCCATGTTTCATTCCTCTTTTTAAGAGAAACATCCCACGAGACGTTCCCGAACCTGGGCTCGAAGCTGGTCAGGGACCCTGCCAAATCAAAATCTGAAAACCCTCCCTGGCCCTTGAGCTCTCCGCCGAGAACGATTTGAGGCCATCCTGCATGGAGATCTCCGGCAGGAAATTTCCGGACCGTGAGTGTCGCTTCCCAAGTCCCGCTGTCCAGGATATCTCTGAGCGTTCCCTGGAGCCGGGCGGCTGAGGGGCCATCCAGCTCATGGACGACTCTCAGTTCTTTCAATGTCCCTTTGATCTCACCTTGACCCTTGATCCGGGCGAACCCATGGGGCTGGCCCGTCCATTCTATTCCGAGGTCCATGGGATAATCCCCATGAGGATTGAGTTTGCCCTTGAGGCCCGCCGTGAACCGGGACGACGAGACCCGGATCTCCTCGATGGAGATGGACTCCGGCCCCATGCCGGCGCGCATGGAGACCTCGTCGATCAGCCAGGGGGCCTCGGATCCGGAACGGAGGATGGAGATGCCCCTGATCCGGGCATCCTCGAACATCAGATGCACCGGGATACGGATGTCAGCGGGCTTCTTTCTTTCAGCCGGACGGACTTTCTTTTTCTCTTTGATGCTGATCTTCAATCCCTCGGCATGGAATGCCGTGATGTCCGCTTTTAAAAAAAGAAGGTCCGCCGGTTTCCAGTCGAGGATAAGATGGTCCAAGTCCACGGTTATCTCTTCCGTATGGTAGCGGAGGCCGGTGATCTCTATGGGGCCGACCAGGCGCCCGTCAAGGCTTTCTATGGAAAACTCTCCCGGAATGAATCTCTCTATTCTCGCAAAGAGCCACTTCAAGCCCCCTTGTGTAGAGGAGAGAAATCCGGCCGCGCCGAAGACGATGCCCAACAGAAGCAGGATGAATATGAGCAGACGTTTCATAGGTCAGGCCCTATGGTCAGATGCAGGCGCCAGGGATGGCCCGGGTCGCTGATGCCGGAGGCAAGGTCACAGCGGATCAGCCCCACAGGGGACTTCCACCGGATACCGAAACCTGCCCCTTTTTTGTACGGGTCAGAAAAGTTATCGATAGCGTTTCCAATATCATAAAATACTGCGGCACTCCATTTGCCGACCATGATATGCTCGTATTCCGCGCTCCCGACAAGCAGATATTTTCCTCCGACGACATCCCCTGCGTCGTTTGTAGGGCCGAGGGTATTGTAGGCATATCCTCTCACGCTCTGGTCACCCCCGGCAAAGAAACGTACCGAAGCCGGCAGATCCGAGAACTTATCGACCCGGGTCGCCCCCCCATCGCCCCGCAGGATGATCCTGCCGGACTCTCCCACACCATGGATCAGTTTGGTCTGAACTCTTGCCTGGATAAACGAGGCGTCTGAAAGCAGGGTTTTATGCGCCCCCCGGATGTCGAAAAAGAGCCGGTACCCCCTGGTTGTGTAGATGCGGTTATCTGCCTTGACCCGTGCCCAGCTTATCCCGGGCAGGAGGAGGTTGGAGCGTCCATCCTGGTCGCCTACGGTAAATCTCTCCTCCTGATAATTGATATATACCGTCTGCTTCCACTCATTGCGAATATGGATATGGCTGACTCCCATGAGATACGTCTCACTGCTGCTGGTGTCGGTCCTCTCATTGAACCACCCGGCCGTATAATCCAGGTGGTCGGTGGTCGGATTCTTAAGAGGAACGACATACCGGGTGGTCACGCTGTTTTTGATTTCAGAAAGCCTCAGCTCTGCATTCATCTTGTGGCCCCATGAATTGACCCATCGGTTCTCCCACCCCAGGCTTCCCCGCACACCGGTATCCGTGCCATAGCCGACCCCTGCGGTATATTTATCCCGTTTCCTGTGTTCAAGGGTGACATCCACAGGAACCTCCACCCCCTCGGCCTGATCACGGCCGGCCTTTATGTCGACCCGGTCGAAATAATCACTGTCATTGAGATCGTTCTGCAAATGGTAAAGTGCATCGAGGGTATAGGGATCACCTCTCTCAAGATGGACAAATCGTGAAATAAACTCCGGTCTGAATACCTCCTGATGGATGGTGACGTCTCCGAAATGGTAACGGGGACCGGTATCCATATGCAGATGGATAACCGCAGACTTATCCTCCAGCGTAACATCGACCCGGTGCTCGATCAGTTCTGCATCCAGATAACCCCTTTTTTCGGCAAGTTCCTGTAATGTGCGCTTTGCCTTTTCATAGACCGCATCTTCGAGGACATCGCCCTCCCTGACGGGAAAGTTCTCAGACAAAGTTTGAAAGCTTTCATCCTCGGCGCCGGGACCGGTCATCCGAAAATCAACCCGGGTGATCCGGACAGGTTCGCCGGGGTCTATTTTGTATCGGACGTGCCAGAGTGAATCATTACCGGAGAGATCCACCTGGATGCCCGGCATGTAGTATCCAAAGGGCCGGAGTGCAGACCGGATCTCGTCCGCCGCCCGTTCATGCAGCTTCCTGATCAGCCCTTCGGATAGATCAGGATGGTTTTTCTGCTGTTCAATGCTGAGGTAAGCCAGGACATTTTTCAGCATGGGCCCGCTAACCCCTTCAACCGTGACCTGAACGCCCGCTTCTGCACCCACTGAAAGAACGATCACGATAAAGGCCATAAAAAAAACAATTTTTTCATGGTCACGCATGGTATAGATCACCCGCACAGAGGTCCCCGCACCTGAAGATCGATTTTTTTATACTTTTTGTTTTTCTCTGAACAGGCCCCACCCGGCCCACACCCCGATAAGCCCGCCCAGGAGAAAAGAGATTAGCGCTAAAAAGATTTTCGACAGGGTCATTTCCCAGAAAAAGAAACGGATCTCAACAGACTCTGAATTCTGGAATAAGAAGAGAGCAAAGATCAGAAGCAAAACCATGATGATCATCGTTTTCAGACTTGTTTTTCCTGTGTCACCTTTGAAATATTTAAACATATAGAATCCCTCCTCTCCGGTTGTCACATGGTTCAAGGCCTCATTACTGGCCTGCTGAACCAAAGATTCTATTATAATGATTCAAGCCTGATTTAGCAAACCGGATAAAATAACCCGGGCCCTGTCAGGAAGAAAGAAGCAGACCTCATCTGGTCATTCCTCGACTCGGAGGCAGTATCATATTGCATGTCTTAGGCCGATTGTATATTTGTTCTGTCACCCCGGCAAGTCTTTAGCCGGGGTCCAAAACAATTATCGCTTTTGAATTCCATGGATTCCGGCTCCAAGCATGCCGGAATGACATCAGAACGATTAGCCCTACTAATTACGACACCGTCTCTCCATCGGGGAATTCAGCCATTAAACGGATTGTCCGGTCGAGCCCCGGTAAACCGAGGGCAGGCCGGACAATGACAAACAGTCCAAGACTTCGGTCGTTCTATATAATATGTTTTGAAGATAAAGGGTGGGACGGGGGATATAAAATCAAAAGTTTCTTTTTTTCGCCCGATTACTATTTTATAATTTTATGGACGTCCTCTTAGTTCCTGTCGCACGAAAGATGAGCCAAGCAGAGACTTGACCCCTCTTTCCCTCCACACCCGTTTTACGGACAGGCCCCCAGCTCGATTCGCGTATCGTCGATCCGCTTCTGGAGGGATCTGGCGCTATTCATGACCTTGCCGTTGATATTGTTGGCGTCGGCCATCATGTAAAAGCTGGTTGCCCACTCCGTGCCGTTGTACAACTGCTTGATCCCGATTTCCACCCCCCCAATGATGGGCAGCTGCCTGGCAACCCACTTCCCGAAGACCTTTTGGGCTGCCGCCATCTTGGTGATATCCAGCAGCGTCTTCAGCTCCGGGCTCTCCGTTTCGAAATACTTCTGCATCTTCGGGTCTTCGAGGATCTGATTCACCTCCTCGTTCGACGCATTGAGTTGCATGATCAGCGCCGACATACCGTCCTTGATGAAGGTCTGCCAGTCGTTGATGCTGCTGGTGACCTCGGCAACCTTGCCCGCCGAGGAGATCATATTCAAGCGCTGGATTTTTGCCTCCAGGGCCAGGATATCGACGCCTTCCTCCGCCATCTTCGCGGCGTTACGCGTGTAGATCATCTGAAGACGCTCCGCCGCCTTTCCACGGTTGGTAAGGCTTTCCAGCAGATTCCCGGTAAAGTACTCGATGCCGTCCTTGGCGGCATTCACCAAGGCGTTGCGGTTGGTGGACTTCCAGTCGTCCAACTGGCCCTGGGCCAGGAGGATGGTCTTGTTAAACCTGCTCCGCTGCTCGATGAAGCCGTTCAACTTGCGGGCAAGCCCTTTACAGTCCGGGGGTTCGATGATCGGTTCGCCGTTCCCATTGGGCTGGCGGGGGCTGCTGTTGACGGCCGTCGTTGAGGCATCCTTTTCCAGATTGCCGACGACGTAGGTGACGGCGCTTCTCAGATCCACCACCCTCGGGTCGTTCTCCGGGTCCACCAGCAGCCGAAGATCCGTCTCCGGCATAGTGTCCCCGAAGAAGGGGGTGGCGCCTGCCGATACCGCGGGGACCGGTCCCGTCATCACCCCAGCAGTGTCGAAGGGCTTTTTGGCGCCGGCGGCCAGGGACTCCATCTCCCCGTCAAGGGTCTTGAAGTCCAGCCCCTCCCCATCGCCATCGCTGACGGAGAGCTGCGCCCCCTCCAGTTGCTTGAACGCCCCCATCATGTTCCCACGGCCGGCCTGGAACTCATCGTCCCTGGACTGGCGCCACTCTTCCGCCTGGCGGGCTGCCCGGGCGGCGGCATCATGCTGTTCCAGCAGGGAATCCTGCCAGTTGCTGTTTTTCTTCGGCGGAGCGAACATAGAGGAGAGCATCCCCTCGACGATCCCTCCCACGAGCATGGCATTCAGGTTGGCGGAATCGGAATGGGTGTGCCCCTTCACCGATGAGCCGCCGCAGTTCAACTGCCCCCCGGCACAGGAACAGTTGTAGCCCTGCATCGCCAGGGCCTGCACAGATCCCTCGCAGTCCATGGAAGGGCCCGGTACCGTCGGGACGCCCCCGGCGTAGGTACAAAGAGGGTCAGCCGCAAGTGCCAGAAGCAGTGCCGCGGCCATAACGTGACTGGCGCCCCTCCGTGAGGTTGTCGACTTCATCCTTCCTCCTCTTTCACCATCCCATCCATGGGCCGCTCGGGACAGCGCCCTGAAGGATTACTGCAAACTGATCCGCTGGACCGTCAGGGAAATCGGCTCCACTACCCCCTTGCGCCGGATATCCAGGGTGACAACGGTACCGACCTCTCCGTGCAGGTTCCTGACCGCCTCCCCGGCGTTGAGGCTGTTGACAGGCACGCCGTCGATGGCCAGGATCTCATCCTCGTCCCGCAGCCCCGCCCCATAGGCCGCTGATCCCTCCTTAACTCCCACCTTCAGACGCCCCTGCCAGCCATAGTGGACCATGGAGAAACCGCCGTCCCACCACGAGGTGAGGCCATCGAGCCTGACACCCAGTCCGCCCGGCCCAAGGGGCCCGTAGATAACGTCTTCTACCATTTTCCTCGCGCCGGGCTCTACCCCCGCGCAACTGTCGTCCCCCAGCAGGGACATCTGCGTCACGGCCTTGAAACTCGTGCGCTCATGACGCAGCACCATCATACCGTCCTTGTCTCTCAACTCCCCCTCCACCTCCGCGGTATCGGGAGGGATGGTGCATTTGTCCGCCGGGACCGGTCCCCTGCTCCAGGTGCCGGTGAGACGGTTACCCCGCAACACCAACTGGTACTCGGCATGGACGAGGGCGTTTATGGGGACGTTGCCCACCAGCGTATAGGTAGAGCGGCACTCGTCCTCGGACACCGGCCGGCTGTCGGTCTTAAGGGTCATCCGGTTCCCGTCCAGGGCCAGCGCGTACCAGGCACCGTCCCGTCCGACCCAGGTACCGGCCCGCTCCCTTTCCTTCGCCGCCTGTTCCTGCTTGAATTCGATCTTGACGATCTCATCACGCACCCTCTGCGCATCCTCTGCCCCGGGGGAGACGGCGAGGTACTGACGGTAACTGGCGATGGCGTCGCCATACCGTCCCAACTGCGACTGCACCTTCCCCAAATTGAACCAGGCGACCCCCATCTGGGGGGCGATCTCCGTTGCCATCCGGAACTCATCCTCGGCCAACGCCATATCGTCACTGGACTTGGCCATCTCGATGGCGGCCATTCCCCGCAGTATGTGCCGCCGAGCATCCTCGGGCGTGCCGGTGGCCTGGGGCCTGGTCTCGGGGGCCGAAGCGGCCTGCAGCGAATCCCCCGTTGCCGCCGTCTGTACCGTCTTCTCAGTGTTGAGCGGCTGTACCTTGGTTGTCGGTTGGGTGGGTTTGTAGGCAGGGGTATTGGGAGCGGGCGGGGCCACGGCGCAGCCTGCCAGGACAATTGTGATGATGAGTGTTAGGGATAAATTTCGCATGGGGTGCCCTCCGTTCCATCGATAGAAATAGTGACACAATCTACTATTCATAAACGTTTTGACTCAATAACGTAGAAGTCCGTGAATCGAACCCTTATAAATATTAACATGCAACATGACAATTTGAACATCAAAAAATATCGAAAGCAAAATTCATCACCGCCGGTTCGATTTCAGCTGCACTGACTGGTTATCTCCTCTTTCATTTTTCTTTTGTCTTTATTAAGTCTTCCATTACTTTCTTTATATATGATGCACATCCCTGCAACGGATCGTTATAATGTTTTTCTTTTTCTGACTTCCCTGATGAATTAAGATATCCCGCAGTTTGACCATTAAAATACCAACTCGCGCAAAATAGGGACCAAAATAGGGATAGCGACCGTTATTTAAATGGTCGCTGTCCCTATTTGTTTAAAGAAACTTTCAGCCACTGCGTTATCCCAGCAATCACCTTTCCGGCTCATGCTGCTAATCATGCCGTTCATTTCGAGGAGCTTTTGAAAAGCATGACTGCAATATTGGCTTCCCCGATCTGAATGCAGGATCAAACCAGGGGCCGGACGACGGTGCCCAATCCCCATGCGCAGCGCATCCATGACCCGTTTCTTGTTTATCCGATGACTCATGGACCAGCCCACAACCCGACGG
>MNYV01000045.1 GCA_001873285.1 Nitrospirae bacterium CG2_30_53_67 | reverse complement strand
TAAGACCTTGCCGATGCAACTTCAACAAAACCACACGGCAACTCATCTCCCTAAGTTTCCCGTTCGGTCCCCGCCAGTCGAGCCATTCGCATACCCGAAGAGAAAGCGCTCGACGGGAAATCGTCGGCTCAGATTCCACCGTCGCCTCTATTCTCCAGATGATTTCGTCCGAAAAATCTTGACCGCAAGCCCGCATGCCGGTAAACTACCATACCGGCACCCCCTGTGTCCAGCAAAAAATGTGGGACATGGTCAGCCTCCCACAAGGGGCGAGGGAACTGCCAGTGGGCTTCCCCTCCCTTGATGGGAGGGGACTCCGGGGAGGGTGTTTTTTAACCGATTGCGATCAGGCCCCTTTGAGGGGCCAGCAATCGCAATACCTCCGGCTTTGCCGGAGGATATTTATTTAGTTATTTACCATTCTCCAAAGCCGGAGTCAAGCATCCCGTTTCCTTTGGGTCTGCGACAAATTTATGGGTACACATCAGGGTTACATATGTTTGTCATTGTCCGGTCCCCCGATCGGGCCTGTCCTCTGACCCTCCGATCAAGGCGGAGGGCAAGCTTGATCGGGGGATCGGAGGACAGGCTTAACCGGACAATCCATTCTTTTATTGTCTGGATTCCCCGATCCAGTCGGGGAATGACGCTCTTAGAGAAATATTTACCCATAAATTTGTCGCACACCCGTTTCCTTTCCCAAGTTTTCCAGGAAAATGAACGAACGGATCTCACGTCCAAGCAAATGGAGGAAATAACGGTGCAGAAGCCATTTGAGTCCGGTATTCAACCTTCTCTGCAGCCGGACACGATCCATTTTCGTAAGATCCATGGCCGATGCCTGTTTCCAGAAAAAAAGGATCCCTTCCGGTACGGGATCGGTTTCTGCTGCACGCCCTCGGCAGGAAGAGCAGACAAGCCCGCCGTCTTTGATGGAAAACCCAAAATGCCCTTTCGAGCTTCCGCAAAAAACACAGGCATCCATCCTCGGTGAGAATCCGATCAGGCTGAGGAACTTGATCTCAAAGATCCTGAGGACGGCATCAGGGTCGCGAGTGGCGGACATCCCTTCCATGCTCCGGACCAAAAGCTTAAAGACCTCCGTTGCTGACTCCCTTTCCGGGATCAATCCCATGATCAGTTCGGCCATATACTGGCAGGAAGCGGACCGGATCAGGTCCTCCCGGATCCGTTGAAAAGACTTCAGGATATCGAAGTGATTGATGGAAACCAGGTTCTTACCCTGCCGGTCAAAATAGATGAGTCTCCCGTAGGTCAGCATTTCAAGGGCGGCTCCGAAGCGGCTTCGTATTCTTTTTGCCCCCCTGACCAATCCTGAGATCCTGCCGTAATCCGGCGTAAGGAAGGTCATGATCTGGTCGGATTCCCGGTAGTCAATCTTACGGAGCACAACAGCTTCGGTGGAATAAAGCGGCATACCCTATATACCTCTACGCTGAAAATAACTCCACTTAATTAATTTCGGTTCTTCTCCCATTTAATTATGCAATGATATATCAAATCCCATTTCCTTCAGCATACCGGAATGGTCCCGCCAACCCTTACGTACCTTGACCCAGAGTTTAAGATAGACCCTGGAATTCAAGAGCCCCTCGATCTCCGGACGAACCATGACGCCGATCTCCTTGAGCCTCTTCCCGTGCTTCCCGATGAGAATCCCTTTCTGAGACTCCTTCTCTATGTAGATGACAGCCTCCACATCAACCAGATCCGCCCCTTCCCTCTTTCTCACGGCCTCAACAACCACGGCTGCAGCATAAGGGATCTCCTTTTGCGTCTGCTGGATGATCTTTTCCCGGATCATTTCCGAAATCATAAACCTCTCGGAGAGATCGGTTAAATTTTCCTCAGGGTAGTAGCGCGGCCCCTCAGGGAGAAATGAAGGGATCAGAACCTCAAGATCGGGAACGCCCTCCCCGGTCAAGGCCGAAACAGGGATGACCTCTTTAAATGTCAGGAGACTGCCGTACTCCCGGATCAGGGGAAGAAGGTTTTCGGGTCTGATGGTGTCTATCTTGTTGATAATCAGGATGACCGGTGTTTTGACCTTTTCCAGCTTATGGCATATCCACTGATCCTCCTCATTGACTTCTAAGACAGGTTCCACTAAAAACAAAATCAGATCCGCGTCCTCAAGGGCTGAAAGGGCGGCCTTCAGCATGATCTCGTTCAGCCGGTGTTTTACAGTATGGATACCGGGCGTGTCCAGGAAGAGGGCCTGAAAACGTTCGGTGGTTTTGATCCCCAGGATCCTGTTGCGGGTCGTCTGGGGTTTCTCCGTCACAATGGAGAGTTTCTCACCCAGCATACGGTTCATCAGGGTCGACTTCCCCACGTTAGGACGACCGATCAAGGCCGCATACCCGGACCTATAAACTCCGGAATCCGACATGAAAAACCTCGCCTTGTGCCATTTTCTTTAAATTCACCGAATCATGGAAGATAGAGTTTTCGATACTCGTCCATGGCAAACTTGTCCGTCATCCCTGCGATATGATCCGAGATCAGCCTGAGGAAGACCGGATCATCCTGAAGTTTATGAATCTTTCGTCCCACCTCCTTCAGGGGGATGTCTCGAAGATAGGCCTCACGCCTGCCATGGGCATACCTCAGGAGGACCCAGTCCTGGAGCTGTCTGGGGTTATTATAATAGGCCTTGTAAAGATTCCGGATGAAATGGATCGCCCGGCCGTCCATGATGTTCACCTCATAGCTGTTGATAATCTCCCGGTAGACAAACTCCTTGAGTTCCTGAAAAAGCCCCTTGCCCTTGCGGGAAAATTCAATCAGGTCTGACGGAAAATCATTCAGCCGCTGATAGAACTGCTCGGAAGAGATGATCCCTTCCCGGCTCCCCCACTCCTTGATCTTTTTTGCTGAATTCACAAGAATATCGGTCAGTAGGACATGAATGGTCCCCCGCACGAGCATATTCTGCTTGAGAAACCGGCTGCGGGTTGCATGATAGTCGGGATGAATTTTCCGGATCATTTCCTTCATGATCCTGAGCCGCTCGATTTTCTCGAGATCGACCAGACCGGCGCGGAGACCATCCTCCATATCGTGGGCCTGCTGGGCGACCTCGTCGGCGATGGAGACTACCTGTGCCTCTAAAAACAGAGGGCCCTTCACGCTGAATTTTTTCGACTCGAAGGCCTGATACGTCATATCATCAGGCAGAGAGGTGTGCCTTAATATGCCGATACGCGTTTCATCGGTGAGGTTCAGTCCATCCTCCTCATACCGCTTCTCCAGGAGGTCGACGACCCGAAGGCTCTGACAATTATGTTTGAATCCGCCCGGATTCCCCAAGGTCATGAAATCAAGAAGCCCGTCCAGATCATCCTGGCCGGACATGATCCCATGCAGGACCTCTTCCCCGATATGTCCGAAGGGTGTATGCCCGAGGTCGTGCCCGAGGGCAATCGCCTCCGCAAGGTCCTCATTGAGGGAGAGGGCGCGGCAGAGTGTCCGAGCCATCTGGGAGACCTCCAGGGTATGGGTCAACCGTGTTCTCTGGTGATCCCCCTCGGTGGCCACAAAAACCTGCGTCTTATGTTTTAATCTGCGGAATGCCCTGGAATGAAGGATCCGGTCGCGGTCCCGTTGGAACTCCGTCCGGTAATCGTGTATCCTTCCTTCCGACCTGATATTGCGCTGTCTCGTGGCATAAAAGCTCTTTATGGCATAAGGAGCCAACCTCTGGTCCTCAAACGCTTCGAGATCATGCTTAGTACAGAAGTTTTGTGACGATACGCGTTCCTTTGAACTCACGATTTCCCCTTTTTACAAATACGGCGCCATACCGATGCGGACGACGGAAATCCATCCTGTCATCCCCCGCCCCACCCTGCCCGCCCCGTGAAGCTACGCGGGACCGCGGGGGAAGTCCGGAACTTCCTGGTGTAACGGGGTCATCATCGGCCCCTATTCTATCAGAACGAATGACTAAAAGAAAGGATTCCAGGAATTCCTTTGAAAGATGCTTATTTTGATATGTTTTAAAAGAGTTTGCGAATATCACATAAATGCTTGAAGATTCCCGCATTGATTGTTATAATTTATATAAAGTAAAATAATGGTTTGAAATATCATTTAAAAGCCTTGTTTTACTCCATTTAATAAAAAATGACTTATTCCGACCATCATGAATAATAGGGCCATCCCGTGCTCTTAACGGAGGTTTTGTGGCTGCGCGACTCATGCGGATGATCCTGGGTGTTCTGATCCTGATCAGCCAGTTTCTTGATCCGTCCACCCGTTGGCTTTCATGGGGGATTGCCGCCCTCTTGCTTTTCGAGGGGGTCACAAACATCAGAATTTTGGAACCCATCCTGATCCGGATGGGAGCCGGCCGGTCATCGCCTCATGATTCCAGACCTTAAGACTGGTCAGCGATATCCGGCCATAAAACATTTTGAGGCAGATCATGGCTGAAAGACTCTTCCGTATCATGGCAGGACTGGTCCTTGCGGCCGGACTATATTTTAGTGAGCCGCTCTGGTGGGTCCCCTGGTTTGTCGGAATCATGCTGACATTTGCGGGCGTGACGAACATCTGCCTGATTATTTTATTTTTAAACAGAATCGGAATTAAATAATTTCCAAGACGCCGTTTTCGTACTTCTGGTTGCCCGGACATGGAACTTAACACCAAGAATCCGCTTTGCACCCCCTACAGCGAGCCAGGACCCCACTGGAGTACGAGTATCCTGACTAAAATGACCGGGGTCGTTTTGTGGACCCTGATGCTGCTGATGTTCGTCCTGGCCCTTTTCATCATCCATCAGCAGACCCTGAAATTGAAAACCGAATGTTTGTCGCAAGGGGAGAGGAGTATTCACCATATCTTCGAGAGATACGGCGCCTTCCTCAAGTTCGAAGAACACATGAACCAGCTTCTTGAAAACACCCCCCCTTCCTCAGCGGAAGGACCCGGATCATCCACCAATCAAAGAAAAATACTATCCCTTATAGAACAGTCGAGAACAAACCTTGAACAGAACATCCTGTCGGATGAGACCGAGGAAGGGATCACGGCTGTCGGCCTGCTCACTGCGCAGGGAACATTTCTTTCAGACAGGGGAACACCTGATATCTCGGCTCTTCTGCAAAAAAAATGCAAAGAAGCCATGAAAACAGGGGCCATCTCATCGGCTGTTTCTTTTCAGGAATACGACCGTATCTTGACCCTCCTTCGGCCTGTTCCAACCCGTCAGGGTACGCCGGCCGCTGTCATCGCCGTGGCCATTTCAAAGGATCTTCTGAACGATAAAATCAACGTGATGCGCAAAAACGTCTTCCTGATGATTACCCTGGTCGTCATTTTCCTCAGCTTCCCTATCATTCACTTCCTGCAGAAATGGGTGGTACAGCCTATTCGGGATATTACGGACGCCTCAAAAGAGATATCGGACGGATTATTCGAAAAAAAGATCCCGGTTCATTCAAAAGACGAGATCGGACTCCTGGCCATGAACTTCAACAGGATGGCATCCTCCCTGAATTACCGTGACAAGCGGTTATTGAAAAGTTTTGAGCAGATCCGGAATCTCAAGGATTACTATAACTCGATCATCTCAAACGCCCCTGCGGGGATCATGACCGTGGATCAGGATGGAGCGGTGGCTTTCGGGAATTTCGCACTCTGCGAGATGCTGCAGGACGAAACCGCGCACTCAAAGAACGGAACATGGAAACTCGGGGAGATCAAGGCCCTCCGGAAGACGAGGATCCATGAAATGATTCAGGAAATCCTGTCCGGCAGGGTGGTTGAGGAGGAAAGGTTGATCGTCTCCCTGCCGGCCGGTGAAAATAAAATCTTCTCCATAAAAGGCGTCCCGCTTCTGAACGAACATCAGGGCATTCAGGGCTCCCTGCTTATTTTTGCAGACATCACGAAACGAGTCGAACTGGAAGACCGCCTCAAGGAGACCAACCAGATTCTGGAAAGAACGGTGCAGGACCGGACCCAGGAAATCCTCCGCACCAACGAGAATCTGAGAAAGACCATCGAGGACCTTCACCGCGCCAACAGGGATCTGCTTCATACCAGCGATGCCTTGAAGATATCCAACGAAGAGAACATCAAGGCCAACCGGATGAAGACTGAATTCCTGGCGAGCATCAGTCATGAGCTGAGAACGCCCCTGAATGCCGTCATCGGATTCTCGGACGTCATCCTGATGGGAATCGACGGACCGGTCAATGACCAACAGAAAGAAGACCTGAAATCCATCGCCCGAAGCGGCAGGCATCTTCTCCATCTGATCAATGACCTCCTGGACCTCTCCAGGATTGAAACCGGCAAGGTCTCCTTGAACAGGAAAAACATAGACGCCCATCTTCTTCTTGAAGAGCTGCATCCCGTTGCGAAAAGTCTGATTGCAGACAAACCCATCATTTTTCGGACCGACGTGGAAGAGGGGATCAGCTCCTTCCATTCGGACAAGGACAAGATCCTCCAGATCCTCCTCAACCTCATTTCAAATGCCGTAAAATTTACACACAGAGGCGAGATCTCCATCTCTGTCTCGAGAGGCTTCCCTGAAAATCATGCATCCGAAGCGTTCCTGCAATTCACCGTGTCGGACACCGGAGTCGGAATCAGGGAAGAGGAGATCCGGAACATCTTCAATGAATTTACGCAGATCGACCGGTCATCGAGAAACCTTGAGGGTTCGGGCCTGGGATTGAGCATCACCAGGAAGCTTGTGGAGTTGTGCGGAGGGAAGATTTGGGTTGACCCGCAATATCGAGAAGGGAGCCGTTTTCATTTCACTTTACCCCTATCCTCGATCTATGCCGGAACAACCGAAACCGTATGAAATTTATTTCTAAGAGGTAAAAAGCCTATGCCTTACAAGATCCTCTATGTAGAAGACAACATCGAGAACAAAAAACTGATCCGCAGGATTCTCGAGGCCAACCATTACATCGTGGTTGAAGCCGATGACGGGCTGAGTTCCATCCGTGCCGCACAGGAGGAAAAACCCGATCTGGTCCTCATGGACATCGGGATTCCAGGCATCAACGGGTATGAGGCCGCCACGCTGATCAAGGCTATTCCGGAACTCAATCAGATCCCCGTGATCGCCCTGACGGCAAGGGTCATGGAAGGAGACAGGGAACGATCCCTGGCCGCCGGATGCGACGGTTACATCTCCAAGCCCATAGACGTCCGCAAATTTCCCGAACTCATCCTCTCTTTTCTCCACGGCAAGAGGGAACATGTATCCGCCGCCGAAGAGCCCCACTACCTCAAAGAGTACAGCCGGAAACTGGTTCAGCACCTTGAAAAGAAGATTATGGAACTGAGGGACAAGAACCTAAAGCTTGAGAAACATGCTCAGGAGATACAGGAAATCTGCCTGTACGTGATCAGCTCATTGACCAAGGCCATCGAAGAAAAAGACCCTTATACGGCAGGCCACTCCGAACGGGTCACCCGGTACGCCATTCGAATCGCTGAAGAGATGGCTCTTCAAGAAAAGGAGATCCAGATTCTCAAGAGGGCCTCCATGCTGCACGACATCGGGAAACTCGTCATCGATCTCGCCTACCTGAATAAAGAAGAGCCGCTGACGCCTGAGGAATGGGCCTGCATATCACGCCACCCCACCATTGCCGCGAGCATTCTCTCCCCCATCAAGTTCCTTGAGCGTGAAGTTGAAATCATCCGCCACCACAGCGAACGCTGGGACGGCAAGGGATACCCGGACGGACTCAAGGGGGAGGAGATTGATGACTTAACCGGCATCCTGATCCTTGCCGACAGTTTTGATGCCATGACATCGGATCGCTGCTACAAGAGGAAAAAAACCTTCGAAGAAGCCGTCGAGGAGATCAGGAAATGCAGCGGGACCCATTTCAATCCCAAAATTGCCGGCATTTTTTTAAAACTCGTCCGAAAAGAGAAAGAGATTTTCATGCCCGGAGTCATAGCATTAGAACCCATTTTAAATCACCCATAAGGAGTCCAATCGCCATCTTATGACGGCACAGTAACCGGTCCTATCCCTTTTCAGCCGGCTCAGACGGTTCCCATGGAGGATTCCGACCTCCGATGTTCCCGCCTCCTCTCCCCTCCCCTCCGATCCAAAAGTTTCCGCTGGGGCGAGTAGTATCCGCCGACGGCATAAGTCCTTCTTTCGATCCCGCTTCTCCGGTCGACTCCGCTCCTTCGATCCAGACCGATTCGTTTTTCTCTCATAGAGCCCCCCTCACCCAAGGAATCGAAGACCCTTGATGAACATTCTTGACATCACTGCCCGGCCCATGGATCATAGAATCCGGTCCTCACCTTTTCAAAATACCATATATTTTTGAAGTGTCAAGACGGAAACAGAATAAGAATAGACAAAACATTGTTTTTGCAGTATAAAGATGGCGAATGGTTCAGACAAGGAGTCCTGCATGAAGCGTTTATTTCTCTTTGTTCTTTTCCTGGTTTCAGGGGTTTCAGGCTTTCTCTTGTCCGGCTCCGCCTCTGATCAGCAAGCCTATCGGATCGAGATTGACGGCGTCATCAATCCGGTCTCCATGGATTTCATCCTTAAATCCATTAAAACGGCCGAATCCGATCAGGCGGAGTGCCTCATTATCCAACTGGACACGCCAGGAGGGCTTGCGGAATCCATGCAGAAGATCGTCAAAGGGATTCTCACCTCCAAGGTCCCCGTGATCGTCTATGTGGCTCCAAACGGCGGACGCGCCGCGTCCGCCGGAGTCTTCATCACCCTTGCCGCGCATGTGGCCGCTATGTCCCCGGGGACCCGCATCGGGGCCGCCCATCCGGTTAATATCGGGGGTCAAGCCATGGATGAGGAAATGGCCAGAAAGATTGCGAACGACTTCGCCGCCAATATCCGTTCCATTGCAAAAGAACGGGGGCGCAACCAGGAATGGGCCGAAAAAGCGGTACGGGAGAGTGTCTCCATCACGGCGGATGAGGCGCTCAAGCTCAAGGTCGTGGACCTGATCGCAAAGGACCTGAATGACCTCCTTGAACAGACCGACGGCCGGAAGGTCATGGTGGACGGCAAAGAGGTCGCCCTGCAGACCAGGGGGATCCCGGTCAAAGAACTCCCCAAAGGGATCCGTTACCGTATCCTGGACACCATCACCAACCCGAATGTAGCCTACATCCTCATGATCCTCGGATTCTACGGGCTCTTTTTCGAACTCACGAGCCCGGGGGCCGTTCTACCCGGGGTGGTGGGAGGGATCTGCCTGATCCTGGCGTTCTATGCCTTCCAGTCCCTGCCGATCAATTATGCAGGACTTCTCCTGATTATTTTTGCCATTATCCTTTTTATCGCCGAAATCAAGGTGGTGAGCCACGGGATTCTCTCCATCGGCGGGGTCATCTCCATGGTCCTGGGTTCCTTCCTCCTGATCGAATCACCGGAACCCTACCTCAGGATCTCCAAAGCAGTCATCTACCCCACGGTCGCGGTCACGGCCCTGTTTTTCCTTTGGGTCGTCGGCATGGCCGTAGGGATTCATGGCAAAAAAAGGGCCTCCGGTCCTGAGGGTCTCATCGGGCTGACGGGCAAGGCTGAAACCGATATTGACCCGGAGGGATCCGTCTTCCTTCACAGTGAAATATGGAGAGCCAGGAGCGGAACGAAGATTGAGAAAGGAGAGGATGTGGAAGTCACCGGCATGCAAGGGCTCGTCCTGATTGTCAAGCGCAAGGTACGCTAAACCATAAAAGGAGAACCGTTATGATACAAATTCTACCTATTCTTATATTAGTGATCTTTTTCCTTTCCTCCGCCATCAAGGTGATCCGGGAGTATGACAGGGCCGTGGTCTTCAGGCTGGGACGTTTTCTCTCGGTCAAGGGTCCGGGCCTCATTATCCTGATCCCGATCATCGACCGGATGGTCAAGGTTTCCCTCCGGACCGTGGCCATGGATATCGACCCCCAGGACGTCATTACTAAGGACAACGTCTCTATTAAAGTGAATGCCGTTCTTTATTTCCGCGTAATCCAGTCGGAAAAAGCGATCATCGAAGTAGAGGACTTCCTCTATGCCACCTCCCAGCTTGCCCAGACCACGCTCCGCAGCATCCTGGGACAGGCCGAACTGGATGAGATCCTCTCTGCGAGGGACAAGATCAACCATGAACTTCAGCAGGTCATCGACAAACAGACCGACTCCTGGGGAATCAAGGTCTCCCTGGTGGAGGTCAAGCACATTGATCTTCCCCAGGAGATGCAGCGGGCCATGGCCAAACAGGCCGAGGCGGAGCGGGAGAGGCGTTCCAAGGTCATCCACGCGGAAGGCGAGTACCAGGCTGCAACCAAGCTGGCCGAGGCATCCAAGATCATCGAAGTTCATCCCATGGCCCTGCAGCTTCGCTACCTGCAGACCCTGAGCGAGATCGCATCGGAGAACAACTCCACGATCCTGTTTCCGCTCCCCATCGATCTGTTCACACCATTTTTGAACAAGGGGATGGGTAAGTTAGGCGAGAGTCCAGGCAAATAAACGGAAGATCAAGGGTCTTTTCATATTTTTCAGGTATGAATAAACTAATTTTTTATGGAGTCTGCCTATGCAGAAAAATAAGATCCTCCTGGTGGAAGATTCTGAAATCATTCTCAATATCTACAAGACAAAACTGGTCACTGAAAAGTATGATGTGGTCACCGCCAGAAACGGGATGGAAGCCATCAAGGCCGTATCCGATCATCAGTTCGATCTGATCCTTCTTGACCTCATGATGCCTGTTGTGGACGGGTTCAAGGTCCTGCAGGTTGTGAAGAGCAACCCCAAAACCGCAAAGGTCCCGATCATCGTCTTCTCGGCCAAGGGACAGCCCGAAGAGATTGAAAAGGCCATGAAGCTCGGCGCTGAGGACTACTTGATCAAATCCGTGACCAAGCCGAACGACGTCCTGGAAAAGATCCGCAAGATGCTCAGCTCTCATGTCGAGTATAAAAATGTAAAAAGCTACAGGCTCGCCATCCAGGATGAGTCGGGGGACGCCTCATGCCTCTCCTCGGATTTCAGGCTGAACCTGTTCAAGTGCAGGATATGCGGAACCCAGATGTACCTCGATATGATCCCGGACTACTCCCACGAAGAGCCATGGTTCACCTGCCATTTTGTATGTCCCGGCTGCCATAGCGGCCAACCTTAATTCAGCAGGGACTCTCGGCTTTCATAGGCGGGAAGTTTTTGCTGCATTAAATTGTGATTCAATTGTGACGCATATCACAATCTTTCCGTCCTGACGCGCGATAATAAATCAGACGATTGATCCATGCTCATGATTGATTGCATTCAACACCCCATGACGCCAGGCCATCATCATGGATGAACAGAAACATCTATCCGTCTGCCCGCACGACTGTCCGGACTGTTGCAGCCTCCTGGTCACGGTACAACAAGGACGCGTGGTCTCGGTAGACGGGAACCCGGAACATCCCTATACCCGGGGATTCATCTGCGGGAAGATGCATTACCTTCCCGAGAGGATCTATTCCCCCCTCCGCATCAAGACCCCTCTTAAACGTATAGGCAAAAAAGGGGAAGGCGCCTTCCAGCCGATCTCCTGGGAAGAGGCCCTCAATGAGATCTTTGAGCGGTTCACCGGCATCATCCGAAGGTTCGGCGCAGAGGCCGTCCTCCCCTTTTCCTACGGAGGGACCCTGGGGCTGATCAACCGCAATGCCGGCCATGCCTTTTTTCACCGTCTCGGCGCAAGCCGTCTCATGCGGACCATCTGTTCCACCACGGCCGAAGCCGGCTGGGACTATACCATAGGCCGGGGGATCAGCCATGATCCCGAGTGCATGGTGGATTCGGACCTCATCCTCCTCTGGGGGATCAACGCGGCCTCCACCAACGTGCATATCCTCCCGCTGATCAAAGAAGCAAGACACAAGGGGGCAACCCTCATCGTCATCGATCCCTACCGAAATAAAACGGCAAAAATCGCAGACATCCACATCCGCCTGAAACCAGGGACCGACACGGCCCTGGCCCTGGGGATCATGCATCTTCTAACCCGGAACCGATGGATCGACAAGGACTACATCGAGAGATGGACCTACGGATTTGACCGGCTCGAAAAAAAGCTGGAGTCATACCCGCCGGAACGGGTCTCGGAGATCACCGGCGTCCCTGAAGAGCATATCAAGGACCTTGCGCGAAGGTACGCTCATGCCAAAGCCCCCTTCATCCGTCTGGGCATGGGGATGTCCAGACAGAGCGGCGGCGGCATGGCCGTACGGACCGTGGCGTGCCTCCCTGCTCTGGTGGGCGCCTTTGAAAAACGCGGGGGCGGGATCACCCTGATGACCGGCTCCTTCTTCGAGCTGAACATGGAGGCGGTGGTGGGGGAATCCCTGCTCGGAGACAGGAATCCCCGCACGATCAACATGATCTCCCTGGGCCGTGCGTTGACGGATTTGGACGACCCTCCGGTCCAGGGTCTTTTTGTCTATCATTCCAACCCGGCCGCGGTGGTCCCCAACCAGGGCCTTGTGGTCAAAGGGCTTATGAGGGAGGACCTCTTCACGGTGGTCCACGAACAGATGCATACCGATACCGTGGATTATGCCGACATCGTGCTCCCGGCCACCACGTCGCTGGAACATGCCGACCTCTACAAAAGCTATGGCCAGTGTTACCTGCAGTGGGCCGAACCCGTCATCCCCCCTGTGGGAGAGGCAAAGTCCAACCACGAACTCTTCTCTCTTTTGTCCCAAAGATTCGGCTTTGATGATCCCTTCTTCCGGAGAAGCGAAGATCAGATTGCGGAGGGTCTTCTTGAGCCGGAATCCCCTTTCCGAGAGGGGATTGATTTGCAGACATTGAAACAAAAACGCTTTGTCCGTCTGAACGTGGAGAGGTTCGGGAACCCCTTTAGAAACGGGTTTTTCACGCCATCCGGAAAACTGGAGTTCTATTCGGAGAGGATGAAACAGCACGGCCTCCCGCCGCTCCCCGAATATGCGCCCCCGGCCGAGGTCTCAGAAGACCCTTCACTTCTGAAACGTTACCCGCTGACCCTCATGACGCCCCCGGCGCACAACTTTTTGAACACCAGCTTCGGTTCACTCCCATCGATCCGTTCACTGGAAAAGCATCCCACCCTCATAATCCATCCTAAGGATGCGCTTCCTCGGGAGATCCAAAACGGTGAAGAGGTCCGGGTATTCAATGACAGGGGGGAATGCCGGCTCACGGCACTCGTGTCCGAAGAGACTCAGCCCGGGGTGGTGGTTGCTGAATCCATCTGGCGGCCAAGGGACATGTACAATCACTGCGGGATCAATGGCCTGACCTCGGAGCGTGAAGCGGACATGGGTCACGGACCGACCTTTCACTTCAGCCTGGTCCAGGTGGAAAAATAAGATGAACCAAAAATAAGAAGACTATTCTGCAAGGGTATATGCCTTCCACTCCACGCTGGGGAGATGAAAATCCATGAGGAAATTCATGAGATCGGGTCGGGCAAAATAAAGAGGCCTGTCTTTTGCCTCCTCGGCCACCAGGACCACGGGCAGACCCTGGAATAGGGGGAGAAGAGACTGCATGGTCTTTATGGCATCCTCCCTGTT
>MNYV01000044.1 GCA_001873285.1 Nitrospirae bacterium CG2_30_53_67 | reverse complement strand
CGTCCCATGTTGACTTCCACTTCTACAACAGTGTCGTCCTTCCCAACGCGTCACTTTCGGGGCTCAATCCCTTCAACCAATCGGCTTACGGCCTGCCTGCTTGCTATCTTACGCTTAAAGAAAGATGTTACCACCCTCCCTCCAAAGACTCGCTACCCGGTGGCTGGCTTACCTTCCGGGGCGGGATTCTCACCCGCTGGATGATACGACCTTGCCCGGTCGCACTGTAGGTCTGACCCCCTTGACCCCTGGATTCCCCGATCCGAACTGCCTGTGCGTGTCCGCACGCAGACAGGTCGGGGAATGACGGAACTGGGATGCGAGAAGATAATAATCATGTATTGAACTCATCAACGGTCAAGCATTTCCCGGACCTTCCTCAGAAGGGTATCCGGCGTGGCAGGCTTCAGGACAAGGTCTATGCCGCTTCCGGCCAACTTTTCTCTTTGCAGAATATCCGCCGAATACCCGCTCATGAAAAGGGCCTTGATGCCGGGATTCATCTTTATGATCTCATCATGGGCCTCTTTACCGCTCATCTTCGGCATGATGAGGTCGAACAGTAGAAGGTGGATGCTCTCCTTGTTCTCGGTAAATTTCCTCACAGCGTCTTCACCGTCTACGGCTTCGATGATCGTGTAGCCGAAACGCTTCAGTACGATTCTGTAAAGTTTCCTCAGCGATTCATCGTCCTCTGCAACCAGGATCGTCTCCGAGCCCCCCGCCGGCGGTCCCTCCTCATGCGCTTTTTTATCTTCTTTCACTTCCGACGCGATGGCCGGCAGGTATATTTTAAACGTGGCGCCCTTGCCGGGCTCGCTGTAAACGTTGATGTAACCCCCATGCTGCCTGATGATGCCGTACACCACGGCCAGGCCGAGACCCGTGCCTTTGCCGACCTCTTTGGTTGTGAAGAAGGGCTCGAAGATATGCTGACGCATCTCTTTATCCATGCCGGTACCGGTGTCCGACACGGTCATCATCGCATAACGGCCGGGCCTGCCGAAGCCGTGGAACGCTGTGAAATCTTCGTTCAGATTGATCTGTTCCGTTTGAACGGTAAAAACACCGCCTTTCGGCATGGCGTCACGGGCGTTGGTTGCGAGATTCATCAGCACCTGCTCAAGCTGATGGGGGTCGGCGAGGACCGTTATCGGCCTGTCTTTTAGATTGGTTTGAAATTCAATATCTTCTCCGATGACCTTCTTTAGAAATTTCTCGACCTGACTAACCACGGTGTTCAGATCCACAGGCTTCAGCTCGCTCGCCTGTTTTCTGCTGAAGAGAAGAAGGTCTTGGGTAAGGCGGGCAGCCCGCTCTGCCCCCTCAAGCATGTTTTCGATGTTCACCCGCTGCGGGTCGTCTTTGGCCGTCTGCATAAGGGCCAGATGTCCATAACCGATAACCGCTGTAAGGATATTGTTGAAGTCATGCGCCACGCCCCCCGCAAGCTGTCCGATGGCTTCCATCTTCTGAGCTTGAAGATATTGCGCCTCCAGTTTCCGATGTTCGCTGATGTCCCTGCCGACCTCAATCACATTGATGACGCGTCCGGACTCTTGAATCGGCGCCGTCCTGAGTTCCCATATCCTGCCGTCAGGCGTGGTGACAGTTTCGGAGGCTGGTTTTCCCGTAGAAAAGCTTTTTAGAACAGGACAGGGATGGCATGGCTCCGTCCTGTTGTGCCAAAGGGTGTAGCAGTAAGCGCCGACCAGATCCTCCGGTTTTTTGTTCAGTCCGTCGGCCGCGCCGTTGTTCGCCCAGAGCACCTTGAGATCCGGCGATTGGAGCGTGAGGTTGTCCGGAATGGCATCGAGCAGGGCGTGGAACTGGCCGGAGATTTGTCGGAACTTTGCGTCGCTCTTGCGCAGATCCTCCTCCGCCTTTTGGCGATCTTCTTCCGCTCTCCGGATGGATCGAAAGTAAACCCCGATGCGAAGGACACCCGCCAGCATGAGGCAGGAAATGATGAGGGCGATGAGTTCAGGAAGTTCAAAAGTTATGGCCTTGCCGGCGGCAAGCAGTGAAACAAAGGACACCACACGGCGCCATATCATCAGCACCATGGCCATAGAAAGAAAAATCCACGCAAGCTTTCGGCCTGTTGTACGGATCAGCAGAAGGGCAAACAGGGCCGCTGTGAGTTGCAGTCCGATGGAGAGAAGGAAAAGGATGACTGGAATCAAGAGAACCTCCGGCAGTTATATCCTGATCGGGAAATGTCATTTTGATTTTTGATTCTTTATTTTTAATTTCTATAGCCGTTCAACTTTCTTACGAAAGAACCATTCTTTTCATACCACTAATGCAGACCCTATGTCAACCATGATATTCCCGTGTCAAAGCTGTTGACAAACAGGGATAAACAGGGTAATAGAATCATCTAATTATGCTCGAATAGACCATGCTCTTCATGAAGGGGCGCCGAATATGACCGGGACTCCGGGTATTTTTGTCGGACAGGGGGAAACCCCTTTGTTTTCTTCTTCGATGAGGCGCATCTCTTGTTTAAGGATGCGCCCAAGGCGCTGCTGGAAAAGGTTGAGCAGGTGGTCCGCCTGATCCGGTCCAAAGGGTGTCGGCATCTATTTTGTAACGCAGAACCCTCTGGATATCTCCGTGTGGCGCGGAGCATCGGCAGCCGGATAGGGCGGCAGATCGTGCGCGGGATTCTGGGATCCATCTTCAAGGGGAGATAACAGCGAAGGGGTTTCACGTGCCCGATTCAAACAGGTTCCAATCGCTTGGCCGCAAGCCCCTCCCCTTCTTTCCGGGATGGTGGGCGGCACTGGGTCCCGGCATCATCTGGATGGCACTGGCTCAGGGGAGCGGGGAACTGATCTGGTGGCCGTATATGATTGCCAAATACGGTCTGACCTTTCTCTTCCTTCTCATTCCGGCCTGCCTGCTCCAGTATCCCCTGAATCTGGAGATCGGACGCTATACCCTGCTCACCGGTGAAAGCATCTTCCACGGCTTCATCCGGCTGAACCGGTGGTTCGGTATTTTTCTCTGGATCCTGATGACGCTTTCTTTTCTCTGGTTCGGGGCATTCGCCTCGGCAGGCGGGACCGCCTTGGCGGCGCTCACGCATTTCCCTCATGACTGGAGCCCGAGGGGCCAGACCCTTTTCTGGGGTTATGCCTCCATTGCGGTTTTTTTGACCGCGATTCTTTTCAGCCGCGTGATCTACACCATGATCGAAAACTTCATGAAGGCCGTGGCGCTGATCACGGTCGCGGGACTGATGTGGGCATGCCTTCAGCCGGATGTCTTAAGTGCGGCGCCGGAATTCTTCAAGGGCCTCTTCGGCCCCCCGGGGCCGATCCCCCGGCCCTGGGACAACCGGGATGCCACCAAACTTCTGACGGCCATCACCTTCGCCGGGCTCGGTGGGTTCTGGATCCTCTTTTATTCCTACTGGCTCCGAGACAAGGGGAGCGGCATGGCCTCGCATGCCGGACGGATCACCGGTCCCATCACGGGCAAACCGGAGACCATCACGACCCGGGGGAACCTGCCTGACGATTCCCCTGAAAACATAGTCCGGTGGAAGTCGTGGCAGCGTTTTCTTTCTCTGGACACCCTGATCGGTATCGGAGGGAATCTCTTCACGACCCTCATGACCTGTCTCCTATCCTACGCCCTCCTCTTCCCCAAGGGACTGCTCCCTCAGGATTACGAACTGGCTGTGGTGCAGAGCCGCTTTTTCGAGGTGAGCTGGGGCCCTCTCGGACGCGTGATCTTCCTGATCGTGGCCGCGGCCTTTCTCACCGACACCTGGCTCGCCACCGCGGACGCCGTAAGCCGCATCCAGGCGGATATTGTTTATATCCTTTTTCCAAGGAGCCGGCGTTTTGCCATGCGGCACTGGTATTACATCTTCCTTGGGGTTCTGACGATCATCACGTCGCTCACCATGCTGATCGACGCGCCGGGACCCCTGATCCTGATCAGCGCGGTCATCGGATTCGTCGGCACGGTCATCTTTCCCGCCGCCCTCTACCTTCTAAACTACCGCTGCCTCCTCCCCGGCCTTCCGGCCTGGTCCCGTCCCGGGAAGACATCGCAATGGCTTCTCGCCGTGAGTTTCCTGGCCTACCTCTCTCTGGCCGCGGCCTATCTCTGGGCAACCCTTTTGATCTGATCCGTCAAATGATTTTCCGGATCCGTTCCTCCATCTCACCGTAATGAAATAATCTCTCATATTCCACCATGCCGGCCATGGCCCTTGATCTTACCTTGATGTTCTTTTCTTCAAGAATGGCGACGGGGTTCAGGCCGCCGATGACAATGGCCCCCAATCTTCCCTCCATCACCGGAATTTCCAACAGAGGTTGTCCGGGCCAGCCGATCATCAAGAAGCCTCCCAGTCCCGCTTCCTCGAGTTCGTGCATCAGCGACAGAATACGATCCCGGCTGTCCGACGGCACTTCCCTGAAACCCACCCCGATACGGCCGTTCCCGGTTTCGGTCGCCCCGGAGTAATCGGTCATCCCGCTTCTGATGAATACTTCAAGGGGGTCCAGGCTGGTCCCGTCATATCTGATGATCTCCACAAATCGTGTGGGTTTGTGATCTCGAAGCTCCAGTAAGCCGCCGAAACTGGAGTGGGTGGGAATCCCGTGGGCCAGAAGAACGCCGTTCAGTGTGATGGAACAAACGGTGCCGAGCCCCACCATGTTTTTTGGAATGATGATGTCCCCCACCCGTTCACCGTGCCTGAAAAGGGCCATCATGGCGCCCATGGCATACCCCGCATCAAAGACCCGCTGGATCAGCGGGCAAAGTTGGAGAAGCCGACCGGGATGGAAGAGACTGACATTAACAATGACCGTCCCGCTCTTCTTATGAAGATCGAAACTCATCCGGTAGGTCAACTGATCAATCTTGGCGGTCAGAAAGCCGACCTTGTCAAAGACCCTTGCATCGCCCAATTCCTTGAGGCCCGACTCTGTAATGATCCGGCCTTTTTTGCCGAGGTTTTTGGTCAGGCCTTTACGGTCCATCTCCTTAAAATAATATCGGACCGTCCGCTCGCTGACCTCGTGTCCCATGGCTTGGAGATTCTCAATCAAATTTAAACTGGTGAGCGGTCCTTGTGCTTTCTGCAGGAGCCGCAGAATAGCCAATTCTTTTTTTTCCGTTTTTTCACTCATAAAGAAAAAATACAGGATCCGGCGATTATTTTCAAATAAAAAACGGAAATTTTGCCGCAAACCTTGAGAGACAAAGATCCGGGCATTCTACCCCTTTCCTGTTTGAATCGTTGCAAGAAACTTCCATTAAGGCGAATCGGCATCATATCCAGCCGACAGCCTGCCGGCGAAAGCAACATCCTATCCGGCAAAATTGCCGTTAATGGCCAGGGGGCGAAAAGACGATACGAACCAAGACCTGCCACGTCATAAGGGTTTTTGCAGGCTATTTTTCAGACTTTTTTTATTGACTCTCCTGCAGCTTCCTAATAGTATTGGTAATCCATTGCCGCATAATGCGGGTAAAATTGACGATGCATTTTCCGGTCAGGATACAACCTGAATCAACGGACTTCTTACTCAATCTATTCGATAAGGAGGTGATAGGTTTTATATCAAGAGTCTCTTGCGGCAAGCCGTTTCAATTTCCAACATAGGAGGAGGAACAAAATGAACTTACAACAACCCAATTCCAACGAAGCGACATTAACGTTCAACCGTTCAAAGAGTGTTGCGCCCGTAAGCGGAATCTGCACCCGCTGCATGGACGGATGCCGGGGCAACTGCGAAATTTTCAGGGCCACGTTCCGCGGGCGCGAAGTGATCTATCCCGGCCCCTTCGGAGAAATCACGGCCGGCGGGGACAAGAACTACCCGATTGATTACTCTCATCTTAATATCCACGGCTATGCCCTGGGGGCCAAAGGTCTTCCCAAAGGCGTGAAGGGGAATTCGGATACGGCGCGTTTCCCGGATGTCAACACCGAAACCGAATACGGCTGGACCCAGAAAGTCAAGATGAGCCTTCCCGTGTTCACCGGCGCTCTAGGATCCACGGAGATCGCGAGAAAGAACTGGGAGCACTTTGCCGTGGGCGCCGCACTCTCCGGCGTGACCATCGTCTGCGGGGAGAACGTCTGCGGAATCGACCCCAAACTCGTCCTGGACAAGAACAAAAAAGTGAAAGAAGCGCCGGACATGGACCGCAGGATCGAGGCATACCGGCGCTACCACAAAGGCATGGGTGAGATCCTCATTCAGATGAATGTCGAGGACACACGCCTGGGGGTGGCCGAATACATCATCAACAAGCACGGGATCGAAACCATTGAACTGAAATGGGGACAGGGCGCCAAGTGCATCGGAGGTGAGATCAAGGTCAACTCCCTGGAACGGGCCCTCGAACTCCAGAAGAGAGGCTATATCGTCACGCCTGACCCCTCGGATCCGGTCAACCAGCAGGCCTTCAAGGCCGGCGCCCTCAAGGAATTCGAACGACACAGCCGTATGGGATTTATTGATGAAGACGGATTCTATGCCGAGGCGGCAAGGCTCAGGAAACTGGGATTCAAGAGGATCACCTTGAAGACCGGGGCCTACGGCCTGAGAGAACTGGCCATGGCCATCAAGTGGGGCTCCAAGGCCAAGATTGACCTTTTGACCATAGACGGCGCACCCGGAGGCACGGGCATGAGCCCCTGGAGGATGATGGAGGAATGGGGCATACCGTCTCTCTATCTCCATTCCGCCGCGTATGATTTCGCAAAGATCCTGGACAAGCAGGGGGAGAAGGTCCCGGATCTGGCCTTTGCCGGAGGTTTCAGCTCCGAAGACGGCATCTTCAAGGCGCTGGCTCTCGGCGGCCCCTACACCAAGGCGGTCTGCATGGGCCGGGCATTGATGATCCCGGGTATGGTCGGCAAAAACATCGACAAGTGGATCAAGGAGAAAGACCTGCCCAAGACCGTGAGCGCCTACGGATCCACCGTTGAAGAGATCTTCGTCTGCTACGAAAAGGTCGTGGAGATGGTGGGCAAGGCTGAGATCAAGAAGATCCCGCTCGGCGCCATCGGCATCGTCAGTTTCTCAGACAAGCTCAGGATCGGCCTTCAGCAGATCATGGCCGGCGCACGCTGCTTCAATGTCTCTTCCATCACGAGGAACGACCTCATGTCACTGACCGAAGAGTGCGAGAAGGTCACGGGTATTCCATACGTGATGGATTCGTACCGCAAGGAGGCGCTGAAGATTCTCAAGGGCTGATTGACTTCAACTGAATCCGCATGGGGAGAATGGGACCATCCATCTTCCCCATGCGGATTCATTCCGCCGCCGTCAATTCAAATGGCTGACATTAAAAATATCGGCTCATGCTTTGTCTTCTCAGGAAAAAACAAAATCCGTTTACGTTTTAGAAAAGAGGCCCGAGTTGATTTTCTTTATAATCAGGACGCTCAGCCCGGCATACCCATTTCTTCTCTGCAAACCTCCATCAGAACTTTTTTCAGGAAGAACCACAGCGCCTTCTCCAACAAGAAAGTCGGTATCGTGATTCCCGACCCTACCAGGGATTTCCATTCCAGGGCCATCCTGAAACCCATTGCAGGAGAATTGAAAAAGATCACCGGCGGATTTGAATTCATGATTTCTCTGGGACTTCATCAAAGGCTATCCGGAACCGGCCTCATGGACTTTTTGGGAGAACCCTTGATTAGGGAGAATCAGATCGTTCAGCACTCTCCAAAAGAAGTCATTGCCTTGTCGATCATACATGGAGTCCCCGCCACCCTGAACAGGAGGCTTTTTTCTTATGATGTCATCATCACCGTCGGCGTGGTGGAGCCCCATCTTTATGCAGGGTTCAGCGGCGGCGTCAAATGCCTCGCTATCGGATTGGCGGGTCAGGAAACCATCCTCCATACACATTCGCCGGAATACATTTCACAGAAGGGGGTCAGGGTTTCGAATATCCGTGCCAACCCTTTTCAGCATTTTCTATGGGAGGTCTGCAGAAAACTGGATATCCCGGTCTACTCTTTAAATCTGGTCAACAACCAGCAAAAGGAGATCGCTTTTTACTCGATGGGAGAAGCAAGAAGGTCTTTTACAGAATCTGTAAAGGCTGCAAGAGAGATCTATTCCTATAGAGTCCGGGATCCATTCGATCTGCTGTTCGTGGGTTGCGATTCCCCCAAGGATCGGAGTCTGTACCAGGCCTCGCGTCTTTTTAATTATGTCCTGGAAAAAAAACGCCTGATCAAGAAAGGGGGGATCATCTGTGTTTTCGCCGGCCTCAATGCCCAAGGAGAAAGCCAGGCTGAAAAGAATTTCGAAAGCCTGTTGAAGAAGAGCGGTTTACCGGATGCCTATGGATTCAGGAAACCCGGCGAACACCGCACATACAAAGTCATCGAGGCATCCAGGACCGGACGGTTGTGCTTCATCACGCCTAACATTCCAAAAGGCGGATTTCCCTGTTTGATATTTTTCGGACATTATTTGGATGCGCTGAACTGGGCTCAAGATCAATTTGGAAAGAATTTGAAGGTCGGGGTCATCCCTTCCGGATTTTCCTTTATTCCGTGTCCCTGAGAAACCCGGATGCAGGGAAACGCCTGTTCATGCTTCTCCTGGACCGGATCATAAACTTCCTTAAGATGCCTTCCGGACCTTGCCGGAACGAATGCACCGTGTACAGACGTTCATCTTCCTGACGCTTCCCTGATGAATAGCCCTGACACTCTGGATATTGGGATAAGAAACCTTTTTGGTCTTGTTGTTGGCATGGCTGACATTGTTGCCGGTCAGCCGCCCTTTCCCGCAAATCTCACATTTCCTTGACATGGAATGTCTCCTTTTATATACTCATAAAACCGATTATAATTTGGAAAAATTATCATAGAACCGAAAGGATCGCAAGATAATTTTTCTTCATCAATGAATGGATGGGAGATGTTATGCAAAAAATTACAAAAGATATGTCCTTTATCCAGGCCATTCAGGCCCATCCCAAGGCTGCCGAAGTCCTTGCCAAATATGAGATGGGCTGTATAGGGTGCATGGGGGCTGCAGGCGAGACCATTGAGCAGGGCGCGATAGCTCACGGTGTAGAAATTAATGAATTGATCAAAGAACTCAACAACTTGTTCAAAGATTCTTAAATAATTTCTTTAGGTTTCTTTCTTATGCCGATTCATTCAGAGAAAACCCATACGCTGATGAGCGAGATTCATGAACAGAGTCTTGGACCATTTTCTGATCACAAAAGATCGCACCTCCTCCGACTCCATCCTGTCCCATTCTGTTCGTTACGTTAAAGGGGTTGGCGTCCGCATAGCAGGCCTGATGGCCAAACTCGACATCCATCGCGTGGAAGATCTATTTTTTTTCTTTCCGTACCGGTATGAAGACCGCAGGAATCTCCTTCACATCGCTGAACTCCCTGAAGAGGGTTTTGTCACGGTACAGGGGATGGTCAAAAATGTTGACCTCACCACCACTCCCAGAAAACGGTTTCGTATTCTTCAGATCCTGATCGAGGACCGCTCCGGATGGATGACGGCCAAATGGTTCAATCAGGCCTACCTGAAAAAGGTCTTTCAGACCGGGCAGAAAGTGATCTTAAGCGGTAAGGTGAAACGGGACACCTTCAACCATGCGGTGGAAATGGAAAACCCGGAATACGAGATCCTTCAGGAGGGGGAAGAAGAGACCATACACACCAACCGGATCGTGCCGATTTACCACACCACGGCAGGCCTGACACAGCGCCGTATCCGCACCATTCTTTATGATCTCCTTGCCTCCCATGCCGATGAGATCGAGGAGTCTCTCCCCGAGGAGATCGTCACCGCATACCACCTTCCGAAACAGCGGGAATCGGTGCTCAACCTCCATTTTCCCGGACCGGAAGACTCTGTGGAAAGCTTGAATGCCGGCAGGAGCCGCTATCACAAGAGGATGATCTTTGAGGAGTTTCTCCTCTTTGAGATGCTCCTGGCCATCCACAGGCAGGGGAGAATCCAGGGGGTCCGGGGCATTTCCTTTCAGGTCAACACGAATGCGGAGAAGGACCTGATCCGCAGCCTCTCCTTTCCTTTGACGGCTGCGCAAAAACGCGTCATCCTTGAAATCAAACGCGACATGGGGAGGCCCATACAGATGAGCCGGCTTCTTCAGGGGGACGTCGGGTGCGGTAAAACCGTGGTTGCGGCGGTCACGGCAGGAATAGCCATGGAGAACGGGTATCAGGTGGCGGTCATGGCCCCGACCGAAATCCTGGCGGAACAGCTCTATTTCCACTTTCATGGTTTTTTTGATAGGCTCGGGAAAAAGACCGCGCTTCTTTCGCGTCTGGTCAAAGGCCGGGAAAAAGAAGCCCTCCGTGAAGCGATCCGGCAGGGGAAGATTGACGTGGTGGTGGGAACCCAGGCCCTGATTCAAAAAGAAGTGGTTTTTCGAAAACTCGGGCTGGTCATTATTGATGAACAGCACCGGTTCGGCGTGATCCAGCGTTCCGCGCTCATGCAAAAGGGAGAGGCGCCGGACCTGCTGGTCATGACGGCAACCCCGATCCCCCGTTCCCTCTCCTTGACGGTATACGGGGATCTGGATTGCTCGGTGATCGACGAAATGCCATCAGGACGTTCTCCCGTAAAAACGGAAATCGTCCGGGGCAGAGAAAGGCAGAGAGTCTACAGGCATATAGACCGGGAGATCCGGGAAGGACGCCAGGCCTTCATTATCTACCCGTTGGTTGAGGAGACTGAGAAAAGTGATCTTGCCGCCGCCAAGGAGATGTCGGAACATCTTGCACGGGAGATCTTCCCTCACCGTATCGTCGGTCTGCTTCACGGCAGGATGCGCCCCGAAGAAAAAGAGAAGATCATGGAGGCCTTCAAGCGGAAAGAAGTCCAGATCCTGGTCGCCACAACCGTTGTGGAGGTGGGCATCGACGTCCCGAATGCCACCATCATGGTGATCGAACACGCCGAGAGGTTCGGTCTGGCGCAGCTCCACCAGCTCAGGGGGAGAGTGGGACGGGCCGGATATGCATCCTTCTGCTATCTTGTGGCGCAAGGACGGATGACTGAAGAGGCGTCAAGAAGGCTTTCGATCATGGCAAAAACCTCGAACGGTTTTGAGATCGCAGAGGAAGATCTTTCCATCCGGGGTCCCGGGGAGTTTTTCGGCAAGAGGCAGTCGGGCATGCCGGATATGAGGATCGGAAATATCGTACGGGACATCCGGATTCTGGAGGCCGCCCGTCAAGAAGCATTCTCACGGATCCAGCGGGATCCTTTGCTTCATGAGCCCGGGAACCAGCGTATGATCTCGGAGATTCGGAGACGTTACGCAGAGAAGACTGAACTGATTCGCGTGGGATAAAAATGAAACCGGACTCTCCATCCAAGACTCATTCCGAGCTGCCCGCCTGCCGGCATGAGGACCGCCTGAAGTCCCTGTTGGATCTGTCGGCCCTGAACCATACCGACATGGACCCGTCAAGGATCCGTAAGGCATTTTTATATCTGGAGCATCATACCCCCGCCGCGAAAGAGGATCCATACCCTGCCGGCATTGAAGACGCCTTGGAGACCGCGAAGATCCTCGCGGAACTTAACGCGGACGAAGATACCATCATTGCGGCTCTGATTGAAAACCTGACCATGCAGGGATACCGCACCGACGATCATATCCGGGAACAGTTCGGAGATGAAACAGCCAGGCTGGTGAGAAATGTGGCCCGTACCAGTCAGATCCGGTTCAAAAAGCGCATCGAAGAGCAGGCTGAAAATTTTCGAAAAATGATCCTGTCCATGGCCCAGGATCTCCGGGTGGTTCTGCTGAACCTGGCCAAACGCCTCCAGTTGATGAGGAACATCCATGGTTTTGATGCGGCCGTACAGTGCGACATCGCCCAGGAGTCCCTTGATATCTATGCCCCTCTTGCCAACCGTCTCGGTATTGCTCGGGTCAAAAGTGAAATGGAGGACCTCTGTCTGGAGGTTCTTCACCCTTCCATATATAAAGAGCTTGAAGAACGTGTGCCGCAAAACCGGAAAGAACGGAGCGCCTACATCGAGAAGGTGATCGACATGGTCAAAAAGGAGATGGCGGCCCAGGGGATCCCCGGAGTGGTTGAGGGACGTCCCAAGCATTTCTACAGCATTTACCAGAAGATCTTAAAACGCGGCCTCTCCTTTGATGAACTTTTTGACTTGACCGCCCTTAGGATCATCACCGACACCAGCAGCCGATGCTATGCCATTCTGGGGATGATCCATTCCCTCTGGAAACCGATCCCGGGCCGGTTCAAGGACTATATCGGCGTCCCCAAATCGAATATGTACCAATCCCTTCATACCACAGTCATGGGCCCTGACGGACAGAAAGTGGAATTTCAGATCAGGACCCAGGAGATGCATTGGATCGCCGAGACCGGAATCGCCGCGCACTGGAAGTATAAAGAGGGAATCAAGACTTCTCTCTCAACAGAGCAGAAGTTTGCCTGGCTGAGACAGCTTCTGGAATGGCAGCAGGAACTGAAGAGCCCGCGTGAATTCATGGAGAGTGTCAAGACCGACCTTTTCGAGGAATCGGTCTATGTCTTTACGCCTACCGGAGACATCAAGGAACTTCCCAGCGGGTCCACGCCCCTGGACTTCGCCTACAGCATCCACTCCGATATCGGGAACCGCTGTACCGGCGCCAAGGTGAATAACCGGATGGTCCCCCTGAAGACTGCCTTAAAAACCGGCGATACGGTCTCGATCCTCACGTCGAAAAATCAAGCCCCCAGTAAGGACTGGCTGAAGATCGTAAAAACCACCAAAGCAAGGAACCGTATCAGCCACTTTCTGACAGAGGAAGAACAGAAACGGAGCCACGATCTCGGGCGCGAAATCCTGGAAAGGGAGGCCCGGAAACACGGACTCACGCTCTCCAAGATCCTGAAGTCCGGTGAGATCCAGGCGGCGGCTTCTGATTTCGGATTTTCTCATTGGGACAAGATGATCACTGCCGTGGGTTTCGGCAAAATCTCCGCGAAACAGGTCTTGAACCGTTTCCTCCCCCAGGAGGGTCTCGAACCCATCCCCGTCAAACCCCGTAAGGCCGGCAAAATGCTGATTGACGGGATCAAGGTCCATGGCATCGGGGATATCCTGATTCATTTCTCCAAGTGCTGCAACCCGGTCCCCGGCGATGAAATCATCGGCTTCATTACCAGGGGCAGCGGGGTATCCATCCACAGAATGAATTGTTCCAACGTCGGGGGCGGCGCCGTTCACTCCGACCGTATCGTGGAGGTGGAGTGGGAGATCAAGGAGGAAAGAATTCATCCGGTTCGAATATCGGTCCTGACCACCAACCGTCCCGGAATACTCGCCAATATCAGCGCAAGGATTTCTTCCGAGAACATCAATATCAGCGCAGCCGATATCCGCACGCAAAAAGACGGCCGTTCCCTCTGCATCTTCGAGTTGGAGATCCGGAACAGGCAGGATCTGGACAGGATCATGCATGCCATCTCCCAGATCAAGGAAGTCATTGATGTGAAACGGTTGACCGGATCGTGAGTGGAATAGATGGTTATAAAAAAATACAAAGTCCTGGCCGTAGATGACGAAGAAAACGTCCTCGGGCTCGTCAATTTTGTTCTGAACCGGTCCGGATATGACTGTATCACGACGAGTTCCGGGCTCGATGCATTGAAACTCATCGAACAGGGACCGCCCGACCTTCTGATCCTGGATTCCAACATGCCGGAGATCACCGGATTGGAGATCTGCGACCGGATCAAGAAGAACATATTCCTCTCCAGGATTCCGATCCTGATGCTCTCCGGCAAGGCGAGCGTGGAAGACAGGGTTCACGGCCTGGATGCCGGGGCCGACGATTACCTCTGCAAACCCTTTGACAACAGGGAACTGGTTGCAAGGGTCCAGGCATTGATCCGCCATACGGTCCGGGAAGCCGATAGAAACCCCACCACCAACCTGCCGGGGAACGCTGCGGTGGAGAGAGAGATTTTAAGGAGACTCGAGCAAGAAGAGCCCTTTGCCATCTGTTACCCGGACCTGGACAACTTCAAGGCCTATGCCGACACCTATGGATTCGATTCGGCCAACAAAGTCATCCAGATGGCCGGACGGATCATCGCCGGTGTCGTTATTCTGGAAGGGGGAGAAGGCGATTTTATCGGTCACATCGGCGGAGACGATTTCCTCGTCATCACCCGTCCTGAACGTGCGGAAGTCATCTGTCAGAAGATCATACGCGAGTTTGATGAAAAGATCCGGTCTCATTATCAACCCAAACATCTCGAACGCGGCGGTTTTACGGCGGCTGACCGCTCCGGGAAGAAAAAGAAGTTCCCCATCATGACCATTTCCATCGCTGTGGTTATCAACGAAAAAAAATCCTTTCAAAATCTTTCAGAGATCGGCCACAAGGTCGCCCAAGTCAAAAAGAAGGTTAAAAGTATGGAAGGAAGTCATTACAAAATTTACAGAGGCTGATATGTCAAAGGTTTTTATCAATGGAGAGTTCTTTCCGGAAGAGGAAGCCAGAATTTCGGTCTTCGATCATGGTTTTCTTTATGGGGACGGTATCTTTGAAACCCTTCGTTCCTACTCCGGCCGCATCTTCAGGATCATGGATCACCTCGACCGGCTGTTTGAGTCGGCCCGCAGGATCCGCCTCACCATGTCATGGGACCGTCCGGCCCTGAGAGCCGTCCTTAAGGAATGCCTTAACGCCAATGAATGCGGGGACGCGGTTCTCCGCCTTTCCATCTCCAGGGGGGTTGGACCGGCGGGCCTGGACCCGGATCTGTGCAAAGGGCCCACCATGACCGTGCTGACTCGGCCTTTTTCCGGCTACCCGGAAAAGATGGTTGAGAAGGGGATACCTATCGCGTGGGTCCATATCAGAAAAAACCTCCCGGAGGCGCTCGATCCGGGCATCAAGTCCACAAATTTTCTGAACAACATCCTGGCTAAGATCGAGGCCAAAAAATCCGGGGCGGATGAAGGAATCCTCCTCAACCATGACGGATTTCTTGCCGAGGGGAGTGTCAGCAACATCTTTTTTGTAAAAGATCGGATCCTTTTTACCCCCGCACTGTCCGCCGGGATACTCGATGGAATCTCAAGAAAAGTGGTCCTGGAAATTGCCGCAACAAAAGGGATCCCCGTGGAAGAAGGTCTCTTCCCCTCTGAAAAGCTCGACACCGCAGATGAGATTTTTCTGACCAACACCACCTATGAGGTCATGCCGGTCAGCCGGATTAACCAAAAAAAACTGGGGGTCGGGCCGATCACCCGGCAGATCCGATATGCCTTTCAGACCCTGACCGGCGGATCAGAAACCTCTGAACGGGCTTGAAACCATGAAGAAGGGCTTAACCCATTGCCGCATATCAACTTTCACCAAATTTAATCTTGCAATTCAGCCTGATCTATACTATGATTGATTCATCTGGTATTTTGTTATTTCAATAGGTTATCCATCTTCGGGTTTGATTCTTGCCTTTCCAGTGGGAGGGGGCATCCATGGGTAAAAAAATTTTATTGGCTGATGACAGTGTCACCATTCAGAAGGTTGTGGAGCTCACACTCGCCGACGAGGACTACGATCTCACCATGGTCTCCGACGGCGCTTCAGCCCTGCAAAAAGCTGATGAGATCAAACCCGATCTGATTTTGGCCGATATCGTGATGCCGGAACTGAACGGCTACGAACTCTGCGGAAAGATCCATCAGCAGCCATCCCTGTCCCATGTGCCGGTCATTCTCCTCTGCAGCACCTTCGAGACCTTTGATCAGGATCGGGGAACCCTGGTCGGCGCGGATGACCATATTATAAAACCCTTTGAATCCGAAGAATTGACCAGGAAGATCCGAGCCTGTCTGGAGAAAAAAAGAGAGCCGGTCAAAGAAGCCCTCCTCTCCCAAACAAAGGACGAAGCTGTCCCTTCTTTGGAGTCCGGAATGAAAGCCGGAGCGCCTGGACCTGAAAAGGTGGAAGAGGAAGAATTCGAATTTGAACTGACCGACGAGTTCATGACCGGGACGGAAGAGGCATTGGATAACCGACAAGAAGTCTCTGCATCAGGTTTTACCCCGCATGAAGAGACCGATGAGGCTCTTCCGGATGAACTACCCGGATTCGAAGAGACGGCGCTGATGGATTCCTCTGTCACGCCCGGAGAGAAAACCGCCGAAGAACTCATTACGGAAACCTTCGAGCAGACGGTTCCGGAAGAAATCTCTCCTGAATCTCTTGAAAATATTTCTGAACCTGCGGAAACAAAAACAACCGATGATCTTCGAACGCCTTCCGAGGAAAAGTATCCCATGTATGATGAGCTTTCAACCTCTTCCGAAACGCAGGAAATCGACGAAGAACTCGTCGATGAGGAAGAGGTGAATCTTTACGAGATCCCCGAGGAGTATGCAGAGGGACCCGATCTTCTTAAACTCGAAGAGGTCCGGGAAGAAAAACCGTTCCGGGTTGAAACCCATGCCGTGGATTTGGACGCCTTCATGGCCGAGGATGAATCCGCCGGGACTTCATCCTCCTCTGAAGAACCGCAAACAGACCTATCAGATGATGAAATCATCCGCGCGGTGGAAGAAGAACGCGAAACTTCTTCGGTAAAACCCATCGAGGGGAAACCCGCTGCCGCCGCTTTTTCTGAAGATGCCGGGGAATCCTTCGAGGACGTCTTCCCGACACGGGGCGCAACCACGTCGGAATGGTCTCCGGAACTCACCACCTTCGGGGGCGAGCCTGAAGCGATTTCCAAGGAAGTGGTGGAGAAACCCCTTCAGGACAGGGTGGCCTCCGGACCCGCGCCGTCTCTCGATGAAGAAACGGTCCGGAGAATACTTGCCGATATGGTCAACAAGATGGCATCCGAAATCATTGAGCGAATCGCATGGGATGTCATACCCGATCTTGCTGAAGTGCTGATCAAAAAAGAGATACAAAGACTGCAGCAGGAAGTGGAGCCTCGATAGAAACTTGATTTTGTCCGGAATTGCTCACCTTCTTCTAAAGAGAACCTAAGTGGTCCTGTTCATAAATATGGTGACGCACCGAGAGGGTCGCAGGGCGGTCTCATCTCCGCGCGCGACTGAGGCGTACCCCTCTGGTACACCGCAAGGAGCGGAACGGAGAGAAGGCCGCCCTGCGGCACTCGAATGCCACCGTATTTACGAATAGGGCCACTATGCAAGGCTCACACGTATGCAGCACCAAGGGGTATTCATCACAGGAACGGATACCGGCGTTGGAAAGACCATTTTCGCAGCGGCTCTCGCCCGCATCCTTTTAAACCGAGGTGTGGACGTGGGCGTCATGAAGCCTGTAGAGACCGGGTGTGCCATGGGTCCCAAGGGCCTCATCCCCACAGATTCGGAATTTCTGATCAAGGCTGCACACGCCAAGGACAGAAGGATTCTGATCACCCCTTATACCTTGAAGGCCTCGATCGCCCCTTCTGAAGCGGCAGACATGGAGGGCGTGGAGATCATGGAGGAGTACATCCTGCACTCCTATCTCCAGCTTCAAAGCAGGCACGAATTCATGGTGGTCGAAGGGGCCGGCGGGTTGATGGTCCCCATTTATCGCCGATTCTTAGTCTCCGATCTGATTCAGATCCTGGAGCTTCCTGTCATTCTCGTAGCGCGTCCCGATCTGGGAACCATCAACCATTCCCTGTTATCGCTTCGATACGCGCAAAGCGTTGGGCTTCAGGTTCTCGGCTTCATGATCAACCGGCGTAATGACAAGATCAAAATCGCCGAAGAAAAGAGCCCCCTGATCATTGAGAATCTGTCCGGTGTTCCATTCCTCGGGGTCAAGCCTTATATTGAAGATTCACTATTGGATGAGGAATTTATTGAAAAATCCGCTGAGCTTATTTCACAGTTCATCAATCTCGACTGTCTGGGGTTGTAAGATCCCTGAAGTTTTTCCCTCTCACGCGCCTTCTGATCCACGGACCGCAAAGTGATGAAACGGCCGCGGCAATGCACAAGAAAGTAAAAAGATCTCCGAAACGGGTATAAAACGTCTTTCCCGTTTTCAGCCGAGTCAAATCCTCTGTAAAGGCATCCTCCACAAAGATATCCGTCTGCCTGACGATCCTGCCGTCCTGCGCAATGACGCCGGAGATCCCGCTGTTTGCAGAGCGGACCACAGGGACCCGGTTCTCCACGGCCCTGAACACGGCCATGGAAAAGTGCTGGTAAGGCGCCGAGGAGCGTCCGAACCAGTCGTCATTGGTCAAGGTCGCGATGAAATCCGCGCCCTTAAGCACGAACTTCCGCACAAGATCCGGGAAAATGATTTCAAAACAAATCGGGGTGCCGCAAAGGCCTTCTCCTGCCTGCATCAGGGTGATCTGGTTTCCGGGCGTGATATCACCGATCTGATCCACAATGGGTTTGATGAAAAAGAGCGCCTTTCGAAGCGGGACATACTCTCCAAAGGGGACCAGATGGATCTTGTCATACTTTCCTTTGAGCCTTGCCCCCGGTGAGACCAGGAATGCGCTGTTATAGAATCGGCTCACGCCTTGATCGACCGTATAGTCCGGACTTCCAAAAAGGATATCCACCCCCAAATCATCAATCAAACCCAGAATCTGCGACTGGTACTCCTTGTCGGCCATGAAAAAAAATGGAACCGAGGCCTCCGGCCACAAGATGAGGTCAGGTTTCTCTTGAGAAGCGCGCCGCGTCAGGCGCGTATGGACAGCCATGATCTGCTCCCGTGAGGCGGCATCCCATTTCCGGTTCTGATCAATATTGCCCTGCACCACCCCGATCCTGATCCATGGTTTGTGTTCTGCCGAATGGATCTCATGCAGTCTGAAAGCGCCGTATGAGGCGGACAGGCCGAGGATAACGACAGGGGTGATCCAATGAGAAAAAAACGACCGGACGGAAAAAGAATTCCTCATTCCGATAAGCATCATAACAAAAACAGTATTGATCATGACCAGCAGAAAGCTCACGCCGTATACCCCGGTGATGTCGGCCATCTGGATCATCAGAAGATTTTTGTACTGGGTATAACCGAGGAGCGCCCAGGGAAAACCGGTCAACAAATGCCCTCGGGCATACTCCAAGGCTGTCCAGAGTGACGGAGCGCCGATCAGTAAAGGGATGCCGGTCTTCTGCATCCGATTCACACCCCAGGCAAAAAGACCGGGATAAAAAGAAAGATAAAGCGAAAGAACCACCAGAATAAAAAGGCTTAAACTCTTTGGGATCTGCCCATAGTTTTCCATGGTGTAGGTCACCCAGTAAAGCGTCCCCATGAAAAAAACAAACCCTGTAATCATTCCGCAAGTCAAGGCCGTCAACCTTTTCTGCGGCCGATGCAGGGCATAAAGAAGTGGAATAAGGGAAAAAAATGCAAACGATGAGAACTCGGCCTTTGGAAATGACAAGGCCATGAGCACGCCGGAAAGCAACGCAAGCAAGGCATCCAGAGATGCAAATTTCTCGTAAAAATTACGAAGCATAATGTTTTATCAGATTGAGCGATTCCTGATCATCGTCGAGGTACGGGTCCATAAAAACAAAAACGTATTCTGCGCTGAAAAGGTTTAAAAATCAAATTTTGTTTTGACAGAGTTGAATTGATAGGTTTATAATTTAATTAGGAATTAAAAAGGTTCAAAATGAGCTATTTAAGCATTTTATCTCCGTTTTACAGCATTTTTAACCCGACGACATCCCGATCAAATCGCTTCTCTCTGTCCCTTTCTCTGCTCCTTGTTTCCTTATGCCTCAGTTCCCCGACCCTCTCGTGGTCAACAGACCTCGATGCCCTGAGCAGAAACTCAGAGGTCATCATCTTCGGAAAGGTTCTGGTGAACCAGTGTTGTTGGGCCGAGACCAGCATGAATATCATCACCCATACAAAATTCCTGGTAGAAAAAAATGTTAAGGGCCGAATCCGGCCCGGAGATACGGTGACCATTGAGACATGGGGAGGATGTATAAACGGGATGAAACAGGTCAGGACCCATTCACCCGTTCTGAACAAGGGAGACTATGCGCTTTTGTTCCTTAATTCGGGACCGAAAGGGATCTACAACGTCTATAGAGAGAAGGAGGGCATGATCCCCTTCTCTGCTCAGGGTGAAGATCGAGTATCCCAGGATGGTAAAAAACTTTCGAACCTGATCAGTGATGTCAATCTCGTCCTTGAAAAATAAAACAGATGCCCGGAGGGAAGTCCCCTCCCCTCCGGACCTGTAAGCCTATTGAGCCGTGACCACGAATTCGATCCTGCGATTCTTGGCACGACCTTCATCGGTCTTGTTATCCGCGAGGGGCTTGCTTTTTCCGAACCCCACTGTTTCAATGCGGCTCGGATCAATCTCGAAGTTTTTCACCAGGTAATCTTTTACCGCGTTCGCCCTTCTTTCTGAGAGGTTCTGATTGTATTTCTCAGAACCGATACTGTCGGTATGTCCTTCAATCCGGACCTTAACCGAAGAGAACCTCTGCATGACCGAGCCGGCCTCTTTCAGGGTAGGCTCAGAAGAAGGCCTGATGGTCGCCTTGTTAAAATCAAAGGTGATCCCTTCAAGAATAAAGGCAGGCTTTTCAGCCGGAGGAGGTGGAGGCGATTCCTTTGCCGTTTCAGGACATCTCCTTTTCACTGCCGCCGCCGTATCCCGAACCTGTTCATCGGCCATGGGAATATATTTTCTTGCGAAGCTCCAATGGTTTTCCGATAATTCTTCTTCCACATGCGCCAGGGTGGCTTCGGATTTGGCATATTCCTGAGGAGCGCATTCCTTTGCATTGGCAGGAAGCGCATGAAAGACTCGAAGCGCATTATCGTAATCACCCTGTATGGCCTGTTTGGTGGCCATCGAAGTACAACCGAACAACATCAGAGAAAATCCCGTAATAAACAATAAAAAAATTCTTTTAACGGACATCGTCATCACCTCCTTTATTTAGATTTCTGTATGGCCTTTTCAGCCATGGCTTGAGCCTTTTCGCCGAATACCTTGGCGTTCTTGTCGTCCGCCTCAGAGAGTTCATCCTTTGCGACGTTCAGATGTTCCACGGCGCTGTAATACTCATAGGCTGCCTTCTTCTCCGCCCCGGCGGAAGCAGCCTCGGAGACCAACTGTTCTACGGACTGGATGTCTTTAGGCGTATAAACCGCGCATCCTGATATAAAAAGCCCGACGACGATAAGACTTACCGTTTCCATGAATGGTTTCATCCCCTTCACCCCCTTTCAATGAGTATGTTTAAAATAATGGGTTATTTCTTTGGAAAATAAAAAAGTTTGCAACCATTTTACCCTGATGCGAAATTTTGTCAAGTGAATGATAAAATAAAAAAAAGACTTCTTCCACTTTTAGGAATCCCCCCAATTGGAATTTTTATATCGGGATTAAGGATGGAAAATTATCAAGGATGGAAGGGTCTGCGACAAATTTGCGGGTACAAATCAGGGTTACATATGTTTGTCATTGTCCGTTCCCCCGATCCAGTCGGGGAATGACGCTCTTAGAGAAATATTTACCCATAAATTTGTCGCACACCCGGGATGAAAAATCATCTTGCAAATGGACATTTGATTTTGATATATTATTTTTTTTAGAAATTGTGCAGGTTAAAAAATATGGAATTACTGCATCCGGACTTGGAAAAAAAATTGGAAGAGGTCATCAAGAGCCAATTGGAAAACGGCCGTCTCCCTTGTAAAACGGCATTTCAGATCGCTCTACAGGAGAACGTATCCAGACAAAGAGTCGGCGAGGTCTGTAATCGAATTCATATTAAAATCAGCCGCTGCCAGTTGGGGTGTTTTGAATAGATGCATATAAAAAATACAAACCCGTCAAACCATAGCCGGTCCATATTCCCGGTTTTCCTTTTCTTCCTTGTTTTTTTAAATATCCAATCGGCATTTGCCGTTTCCTATGAAAAGAAAGGTGACGAAGAAACCATCCAGGAGTTTTTACAGGATACCTTCCAGGATTTCTTGTATCATGGGGCATACATGGACGAGGAGAACCATTACCTCGTCATCTCTTTGAAGATTCATCCGGGACGGCTTTCAAAAATCATGCAGCAAGACCCCCATTCTATTGATGAAATTCTGGCTGATCAGATGATCAGGTCTCTATATAGCCGGAGGTTTTCCTTCTATTTGCTGGGAGCATCCAAGATCCAGGGTGTTTCCGTGATTCTGACCTGGGAGGGATGCCAAAGAACCGCTGGACATGCAGAACCAGAAAAAATCCTTCTCAAAGACGGCACTTTTGAATTTGACCGTTTTGATGTCAGTCGGAACCTTTATTTCAATAAGCTCGGGATGGTTCAATCTGCCTCGGATATATTTTCCGCCGGAAAACTATTTGACCAGATTGCTTTTACTCACCTGACGGGTGACCGCTACGAAGGGATTCCTTTTCATAGGACCTCAGATAGCCCTTGACAATTCAATAATAAGATAATATATTTAGTATGGTTTTGTATCCGGACATTTTGAGGAGGATTAAATCATGAGAGAAGAGATTGAAAAGGCTTTGGAAAAAATCCGCCCCTCTCTTAAGCGGGATGGAGGAAACGTGGACTTGGTTGACGTGGTGGACGGCCTGGTTAAGGTACGTCTGACCGGCGCATGCGGGGGCTGCCCCATGTCCCAGATGACATTAAAAAACGGCATCGAACAGCTCCTGAAAAAAGAGGTTCCAGGAGTGGTGGGTGTTGAATCCGTTTGATCCATGATCTCTTTCGGTTTCAATCAGGCGTCTCTTGCTGATGTCCTTAAATCGCCGGAAGGATCTGATTGACTGTATGAATGAAAGGAGGGAAGAAAATGGCTCATCGTATTACTGAAGAATGCGTTGCATGTGGAACCTGCCTTCCGGAATGCCCTGAAGAGGCAATTTCCGAAGGCGATATCTATGTGATCGACCCGGCCAAATGTTCGGATTGCGGCAACTGCGCTGAAGTCTGCCCCACCGAAGCCGTCGCATCAGAATGAAATCGTGATCCCCCCGGAAATTCCGGGGGGATCACCCTTCTATCACCTTGACATGGTATTTCCGGGTTCTTGGACCATCAAATTCGCAGAAGAAAACCGATTGCCAAGCCCCCAATATCAAACGCCCATTCACAATCAGGATCGTTTCAGAAGACCCGATAAGAGCGGCCTTGATGTGGGCATCGGCATTTCCTTCCATGTGCCTGTAGCCTCCTGTTACCGGGATCAGGGAGGATAAATGCTGCAACAAGTCCATCTTCACATCCGGATCGGCATTCTCATTGATGGTCACTGCAGCCGTGGTATGTGGAATATAGATGACGCATAGGCCGTTTTTCACGCCCGACCTCTCCACCATCCGATGAATCATCGGGGTGATGTCAACCATCTCGATCCGGCTGCTGGTCTGAATCGTATGGATCTCATCCATCTCTCTTGTCCCTCCCTGACTGCTGGATCATAACACATCTCATGCGCCAAGACAAATCAAAGGAAGGGCAGCCCGGTCAGAGATGTCGTTCGCGGCACAGGACGCCTGCTCCTTAAAAATGTTTGACAGGGAGAACCCATTAAAGATATAATTTGTTCTGAATATTTTCTTCAGGAGGTGACTTGGAAAAACAAGCAGATCAGCCGCAGTCCGGGGGGAAAGACCGATCCAATAAAAAGAGCGGGGTTATCTCAAGTGTCTATGATTCATTCAATTCAATCAAACTGACCGTATTCCTCTTCATCGCCCTGGGTCTTGTTTCGATTGCAGGGACCATCATTGAGCAGGGGGCTGATCCGGCAAAGTATGCCCGGGATTACAGTGAGACCACGATCCAGGTCTTTAATTTGCTGGGCCTCTTTGACATGTACCATACCCCTTGGTTCCTGACCATTATTCTTCTCCTTCTTCTGAACCTGATCGTATGCACCATCGAAAGGCTGCCCAGAGTCATCCGATTTGCACACAGCATCAAACCCATCCTTGAAAAGGGGGAAGAGAAGCATTATCCCTTTACCGAAACGTTCAGGATGGAAGGGAACCCCCAGGATCAGGTTGAACGTCTCCTGCGGCATGACATCCGGATCCCCCCGTGGATCATCCTGACGGATATCCTCTCTATGGTTCTTGCCGTCTTTCTTACCCTGAAATATCCGATGAGCCCTCTGGAGTTCATCGCTTTTATCGTGGTTCCGATCTCCTATGTCGTACTCTTGAACTTCCGAGGCAGGGTGATACGCACGGAACAAGATGGGGCTATTCATCTCTTTTTGAACCAGTGGCTCATCAGCCGGTTCGGTGTCTACATTACCCATACGAGCATTGTGGTCATCTTTATTGGCGCCATCATCGGCAGCATCTTCGGATTCAAGGGGTACATGGCCATCGAAGAAGGCGAGACCACAAACCAGATGTACCTCAGAGAGGATAGAATGATCGATACGGTTCCGGCTTCTCTGCGAGCCATGTTTTCCAAAGGTGAGCAGGCGGGACAGGCAGAGATGATCAACGACGGCAAGAAATTCAAAAGTTTACCCTTTTCCATTCGATGCGATGATTTTTCTCTCAGCTACTATCCGAACACAGGCCGTCCAAAGGACTATACAAGCGATCTGGCCGTGATGCGCGACGGCAAGGAGATCGCGAAAAAAACCATCGAGGTCAACAATCCGCTCATTGTGGACAAGATCTATTTCTATCAGTCCAGTTACGGCCGGACCGGGAAGCCGGGCCAGGTGGCGCTGTCGGTCTCTTCTCCCGGTCTTCCGCCGCAGGATTATCGTACGCCTGTTGACGGTTCTTTTACCATTCAAGGAACCGGGACCGAAATCCTGGTGAAAAGCTTTGTCCCTGATTTTACAATTATGAACGGGCATGTCGCGCAGCGCTCCGATGAGATGATCAATCCGGCTGTCTATGTCATGGGCAAGGAAGGAGAAAGTATCCTGTTCAGCGGCTGGATCTTTCCGAATTATCCCGAACACAGCGTAAAGACCGGTCATTTTGACATCCGGTTCAAAGACTACTGGGGATCTCAGTATACCGGGATCCAGGTGGCCTATGACCCCGGCGTGGAAACGGTCTGGATCGGGTGCAGCCTCCTGGTGGTGGGACTCCTCATCTCCTTTTTCCACTCCCACCAACGGATATGGGCGCGGATCAGCGGAAACGAGATTGTACTGGCAGGAACTACACATAAAAATCAAATGGCCTTTGAAAAGAAATTCAACGAGCTGAAAAACCGCCTCAAGGCATAAGGGAGAAGATTATGGGCCTCTTTGAAATCAGTCAAACGTTGTTCAATCTGGCTGGAATCACCTTTTTGATTGCAACGATGTTCTATGTGATCTTCCTGGGCGCGCGGAAAGCGCTCATAGGAAATACGGCAACCGGTTCGACAACCATCGGCGTCGCCGCTCTGACCGCAGGATTGATCCTGCGATGGATCGAGGCCGGTCTCGCGCATCCCCCCTTCACCAATCTCTACGAAACGCTTCTCTTCTTTGCCTGGGGGATCGCCCTAGTCTATCTGGTGATTGAATTCAAGTACAAGATCAGGATTGCCGGCGCCTTTGTCCTCCCCATATCGCTGGCCGCCATGGGAATCGCCTCTCTCTCACCGGATAAAGAGATCGAGCCTCTGGTCCCGGCCCTTCAGAGCGCATGGCTCCATTTTCATGTGGCCGTCTCCTCCGTGGCCTATGCCTCCTTCGTGGTCGCCTTCGGATTCAGCATTCTCTACCTGATTAAGGATAAGGTCCGGATGGAGTTTTTTGCCCTCAGCGTTTCCATCATCGGATGCTTTTCCATGATTGTGAGCAAGATGTCCATCCTGACCCAAGGCGTCTACAGGATGAATCAGATGATGGAAGAACATGGGAAATTCTACCCGGTTTATTACCCCGGGACAGAGACCCCGGTTGAGATCACGATCCCCGATGCCGGCGCCTTTTTCCGTGTGGTCTTCTGTCTTTATATGCTCACCATGATCCTCTATATCGCCTCCCTGGTTTTTGAAAACAAGAAATTATCCAGGGTCTCTTTTGGGGCGCTGATCGCGTCATTTCTTTTGCAGAGCGCGTCCATTCTCCTGCTGCTTATCAAGATCCGTGAAATTCCTGAAGTGAGTTTGCATGCCAATCCCTATGAAATGACCATGTTGTTCATCTCATGGGGCGCAACCCTGATCTATCTGGTTATTCATCTCAACTATAACCTGTTTGTTCCGGCGCTCCCCGACAAAAAAATTCTGGACAACCTCTCCTATAAGACAATCATGGTCGCTTTCCCCTTAATGACCCTGGTCATTATTACCGGAGCCATCTGGGCAAACTATGCATGGGGGACCTACTGGTCCTGGGATCCCAAGGAGACGTGGTCTCTGATCACCTGGATCGTCTATGCCCTTTACCTTCATGCTCGTATCACCATCGGATGGCACGGACGAAGGACGGCATACATCTCTATTCTTGGTTTTGTCGTGGTTCTCTTCACATTCCTGGGGGTGAATATCGTTCTATCCGGCCTGCACAGTTACGCCGCAGGATAACCCGGAGGGATAGGCTTTACTCTTGACAAAAGACCTCCTGAAACAATTTGAAAAAGAAGTCAAAAAGTGTATTCTATGCGGCGCATGCCAGTCCGTCTGCCCGGTCTATATCGAAAACCCGGATGAGACACAGGTCGCCCGGGGCAGGATGGCCCTGCTGGACTCCGTTCTTTCCGGGAAACTTGAACTGACCGACCATCTCAATGACATCCTCTCCTCCTGCATCGGCTGCAAGGCCTGTTCAGCGCAATGCCCGGCCGGGTCATCGGCAGACTTGGCCAATCTGGCCGCAAAAATCATCCTGAGCCGTGAGAAGGGTCTCCCCTTCTATCAGAAACTCATCTCAAGGCAGATCTTTTCAAACCCGGGGATACTCACAACCTCTGCTCACCTGATGGACATCATGGGAAGAAAACTCTATACTCCCCTTTCAAGGGTCCGGCCCATCCGCCCTCTCCTCCCCTATGTCCAAAACGGCGCAGCAAGGCAGATCCCCCCGGCGTCCGCGAAACCCTTCCGCAAACGGCGCCTGGTCAACTGTCCGACATCAGAACCCAAAGGCCGGGTCGCCTTGTTCTATGGATGTGCCGTGGATCTCTTTTTCCCGCATTGGGGAGAATCCGCCATACGGATTTTGAACCGCGCAGGATTTGAGGTGATCGTGCCTGAGAACATGACCTGCTGCGGAGCGCCTATGCTCTTTATGGGAGACTATGAGACAGCGGGAAAAGCCATGAAAACCAACCTTGCCGCCCTCACCGCTTATGAAACGGATGCCGTCATCACCCTCTGTGCAACCTGCGGGTACATGCTCCGTGAACTCTATCCGAAATTCTTTCAAGAAAGCAGCGCAGATCCCCTGCCGGGAAAAGTGATGGATCTGCAGGAATTCCTGATATCCAAGAACCTGATGAAAGATCTTATTCTCAATGAAGAAACCCGGCCCCTGCTCCGCGTGACCTATCATGATCCCTGTCATCTGAACCATGGGATGGGGGTCAGGGAGGCCCCCAGGGTGATCCTCAAAAGCCTTCCCGGCGTCGAGTTCGTCGAGATGCGGGATGCAGACCGTTGCTGTGGAGGAGGGGGGCTCTTTTCCATGAGCCATTACGATCTCTCGCTGAAGATCGGAAGGCACAAGGTCGAACGGATTCGGGAGACGGAAGCCGAAGTGGTGGCCACGGCCTGCCCTTCTTGTATGATCCATCTTACGGACTTGCTGAAACGGGCGGGTTTGAAAACCCGCGTCCTTCATGTCTCTGAACTCCTAAATTCCGCACTGCGGGTCTCTGATACGGCGTTTGCGGCCATATCCCCTTTTTCCGATAAGCGATCAAAAAAATAAAATATTCTTTACATCTTCTTTGAAAAACTTTATAATTTAAATCTTTAATAAAATAACCAGCGTAACGTATCGGGTCGTTTACGGCCCCGGATGAACGTCATAATCATCATTGGAAATTTAAACCATTTTTAAGGAGGCCCCATGAAATTTTTTATGGACACAGCCGATGTATCCGAGATCCGAGAAGGGATGTCCATTGGGATGGTGGATGGTGTGACCACAAACCCTTCTCTCGTTGCCAAGACAGGGAGGGCATTCAGGGATGTCATTGAAGAGATTTGCACCATCGTCAACGGTCCGATCAATGCCGAGGTGGTGAGCACCGATACCGAAGGAATGCTCAAGGAGGCAAGAAGCCTCGCCGAGATCCATCCGAATATCGTGGTCAAGATCCCGATGATACAAGCGGGCATGCAGGCCGTCAGGGTTCTCAGCACCGAGGGGATCAAAACCAATGTGACGCTTGTCTTTTCCCCAACTCAGGCCCTGGTTGCGGCCAAGGCCGGCGCCGCCTATGTCAGCCCCTTTGTGGGAAGGCTGGACGACATCAGCAAAGTGGGCATGGAACTGGTCGAGCAGATCGATACCATCTACCAGAATTATGCCTATGAGACGGAAATCATTGTGGCCAGTATCCGGAATCCCCTTCATGTCCTCGAAGCGGCCCTGATCGGAGCCGATATCTCTACCATCCCGCTCAATGTCATGAAACAACTCATGGAACATCCTCTCACCACTTCCGGGCTTGCCCGATTCCTCAAAGACTGGGAGAAGGTGCCCAAATGAATCACCCCTGTCTTCAGGCTGGGGTGATTTACTGATTTTATAATTTTTAATAAAAGAAAGAGACTATGCAAAATAAAAAAGAAAATATTCTTGTGGTAGATGATGATCCGACCCTCGTCCGCCTCTCGGAAAGGATTCTCACATCATTAGGATACCATGTATGGACCGCGACCAGCGGACTTGAGGCATGCAGGATCCTGCAGGAAAATAAAGATCAGATTGATCTTGTCATCCTTGACTTCATGATGCCGGGAATGAGCGGTGAGGAAACCTTACTAAGGCTCCGTGAGATCAATCCCCATGTCCGGATTCTCCTCTCATCAGGATACAGCCGGGAAGGGAAAGCGAAAACCCTCATTGACGAAGGCATTCAGGGTTTCATCCAGAAACCTTTCGTCATGCAGGAGTTGGATGATGCCGTCCGCAAGGCCCTGGATAAAGTGGACTGAAGGGTTCAAGGGTTCAGTTTTACAAATCATGCCTGATGCAGCGGAATCTTGATGGTGAATTCGGTCTGGCCTGATTCGGTATGGAGTCCCATCCTCCCATGGTTGGCCAGGATAAAACGATAGATGATATTAAGCCCGCGTCCTTTGACCTCGCCTTTTCTGACCTGTTCGATCTTCTCTTGCGGTATCTCTCCCGTATTCCGGACCTTGAGACAGGCCATGCCCCCCTCTCGATCAGTCCTCACAGAAAGGATGCCTCCCTCATCCGGTATGGCCTGGGTGGCATTGCTCAGGAGATTATCAAGGACCCGCTCAAGACCGAAGTGAGAGCAATACACCGGAAGATCCGGTTCAAGTTCAGGCGGCGTGACTTGTATATTCTTACGCCTCATCTCGAGTATGGTCTCCTGATTGATCTCCAGTCTCTTTTGAACGGCCTGGCTGAGATCTAAAACCTCCTCCCTCCCTTCAAGACCAACGGCAAAGACCATATCCTGAAGACGGTCGGTCTCCCTGACCATGATATCGAGATAGGATACAAGCTTGTCTCTGACCTCTTGTATGTTCTTTGATTCGATCAACTTCCTGGCGCGCGAAGCAAAACCTGATATGGCAATGGCAGGGCTCTTGAAGTCATGCAGGACATCGTCCAGCAGTTCCAGTCTTGACGCCTTCATAATCTCCCTCCCGAAGAAGGTCAGAAGCTCAATCTCCTCATCCGCAAAATACTGCCGTTGATCCGCGGCATAGAACATCATCATGTACCGGATCTCCTCATCGGCCTTGAGCGGCACAAGGAGTATCGAGTGGATGTGATACCGTTCAACGAATTCCCGCATACCCGGACTGCTCAGGCGGCTCTTCTGCGGGTCCTTGATCAGCAAATAAGACGGGGCGATCCGCTCAAAGGGGTAATCCCCGCAGGCTTCGGCGCCGTGAATCACCGCCTGGAAGTAAGGGTGATGGCTGACGGTAAAGGTGTATCCAGGATCGTGGTAGGTCCGGTCCAGGGGATAGCCCGCCTCCATGCGGATAAACTGCCGGTCCCTGGAAACCGTAAAAAGAGCGCAAATCTGTATGGACAAATATTCGCCCAGTTCCGGGATCAGCAGAACAAAGAGATCTTTGAGCTTAATCCCCTCCCGGTTGCTCAATTTTATGAAAATCTTATTGACGATCTTCTCCTTCCTGTCATTCAGCCTCTGAAGATCAAGGATCTTCTTCTTGGCCAGCACAAAACTGACACGGCGGGCAAGCAGCTCCGCATGAATCACCTCCAAAGGCTCGAAATACCGGTTGTCCTCTTTGTAGTAGATTTGAATGGAACCGAGGACGTCGTTTTCTACCCCCATGAACTTTGAAATTCGAAGCGGAACGGCAAGCAGGGAGTTGAGTCCCCGCTTCTGCACAATCTCCTTATTCTGATAATCGGGGTTCTTGAGAATACTCGGAACCATGATGCTTTGGTTCTGCTCAACGACTTTGCCGGCGATGGATTCTCTGAACGGAATGGATGAGGCCCGCTCATCTTCGGAAAAACGATAGGAGCCGAAACTGGTCATCCTCATACTCTCGGGATCGAAGAGCCGTATCGAGGCCGCATCAGCCTGAAGATCCCTCACGATCCTCTCTGCTGCGATCTCCAATATCTTTTTCTGCTCCAGGTTGGGATCAATCCCCATGATCTCCTCGATCTCCCGGATCATTCCGGAGAGGAACCCGACCAGGTACTCGTCCTCTATGGAGCGGGCCAGGTCTTTACGATCTTCTTCAGCAAGCCGCAGCTTCCGGAACACCGGATGTTTCGAGAGAAACTGGAAGAGTTCTTTTTTCATGCCGTACGCTCCTCCTTCTTGGAGAACGCCGGCAGGAGAACCCGGAAGGCGCTCCCCTTGCCGAGCTCGCTTTCCACTTCGATCTTCCCCTGGTGTTCCTCCACGATCCTGCGGCTGACTGAAAGACCGAGGCCGGTTCCCTCTCCGATTCTTTTTGTCGTAAAGAAAGGATTGAAGATCCGGTCCAGGTTCTCTTCGGGTATCCCCACACCCGTGTCTTGAATCTCAATGCACAGCCACTCCACCCCGTCTCGAAGATGGGATCCGGCCTTGAGGGTAAGCACTCCGTCGAACGTCATGGCCTGCACCGCGTTCAGGATCATATTCACAAAGACCTGATTGAGCTCTTCTTCGTCTCCCATGATTTCAGGAAGGTTTTCCGCATACTCCCTGACCACCCGGATCTTTTTTTCCTTTATATCGTCATTTTGAATCTCCAGACTCTTCTCAAGAACCGGGCGGATCGAGATCATTTTAGGGGTCCGTTCAGGGCCTTTGGAAAAAACCAAAAGGTCCCGGAGAATCTTCTCCAGCCGTTCAACCTCATCAACAATGATCTTGGAATATTTCTTTTCCGGAGAGTTCGGGTCTATCTTGCTGTTGCACCGTCTTGCAAATCCTCCGATGGTCACCAAGGGGTTTCTGATCTCGTGGGCCACGTCCGCGGTCATCCGGCCAAGCGCCGTGAGCTTGGCCGTCTCAATCAGCTTCTTGTGTACTTTTTCAAGATCCAGAAGCGACTCGTTCAGTTTTTGATTTAAGTGATCAATCCTCTCTCTATCCTGCTTCATCTTGCCGGTAAGGAGTCCTGCCATGATGGAAAGCAAGAAAAGAAAGCTGATTCTGAGCGCGAAATCGGTCCAGTGTATGGGAAACCCGCTGTTCACATAACTTACAAAATAGATCAGGCTCGATGCAAACGACACAAGCAGCCCGACCGTGAGACCGTAATAAAAGGAATGGAGGGCCACCAGAATATAAAAACCGATGAAAAAACTGCTTGCAGCCCCTCCTGTCAGCATCAACAGGAGGAAGATGAAGATCAGATCAAAGATCAGCCCCACAATATAGAAGACACGAATCCGTTCCTGATTGAAGAAAATAGTGATATAGAGCGCAGCCGTGTAAAAGGAATAAAATACGAAAACCAGAAGGACCTGTGCTTTATTGTCAATGGAAAGAGGCGCAAAATAAATCCATCCGAAACCGCCGAACAAAACCAGAATACGCAGGATCAGAAAGGCCCGGTCCATGGCCTCAAACGGTCCTTCAGGCTCCGCAATCTGCAATCCTTGCTCCTGGGTCTCCTGCATCGTCCGCACCCTGCCCTGTATTTTTTCCACAATATACCGTAAAACCCATTTTGTGCATAGCAAAAAAACCTGAGCCACAAAGACACAATTTCTTCATGAACATCGGTGAGAAAGACGTTTATCCGAGCTGTTTCAGTCTCACTGATGCACATCCCGATAAAACCGCTATCGTAATGATAGCGAGTATCTTATATTTCATCATGGAAATAACTTTTTATAAATAGGGACAGCGCCCATTTTACTTGACTTCACATTCTGCATTGTTTACCATTGGCCCATGCCGAGAATCTCCAGAGCCGTAGCTGTAGGTTTTCCTCATCACATCACCCAACGGGGCAATTACCGGCAGAGCGTCTTTGAAAGAAAAGACGATTACCTGTTTTATCTTGAATGGCTCAAGACATACAGCAGCAAATATTCACTCAAAATATGGGCCTACTGCCTGATGGGTTTAAATAGGGACAGCGCCCATTTTTACTTGACTTCACATTCTGCATTGTTTACCATTGGCCCATGCCGAGAATCTCCAGAGC
>MNYV01000043.1 GCA_001873285.1 Nitrospirae bacterium CG2_30_53_67 | reverse complement strand
CGGATGCCTGTCGCAAGCATGTCGATTCTCGCCTTGATCGGCATGGTGAAGGAATTGGACACGCCGGGAATGGTCAGGACATCGTTCATCTCGTCTTTGAGTTTCTCGACCGTCATCCCCGGCCTCCATTCGGATTCGGGTTTGAGGTTGATCACGGTTTCAAACATCTCCAGCGGCGCCGGGTCCGTGGCCGTCTCGGCCCGTCCTGCCTTGCCGAAGACCTGCGCTACTTCCGGAATCTTCTTCAGGAGACTGTCCTGCATTTGAAGGAGCTTGGTGACCTCGGAGATGGATGCCGCCGGCACGGTCACCGGCATGTAGAAGAGGGTCCCTTCATAGAGGGGCGGCATGAATTCGGACCCGAGCTTGAGGATCGGATAGAGGGTCAGGGCCATGATGATGACGGCGAAGACAATGATTATCTTCGGGTACTTGAGAGAAAATCCGACCCTCGGCTCATAGATCTTGCCCAGCACCACAATAATAGGATTCTTATCTTCCGGTCTGATCTTGCCCCGGATAAAGAGGGTCATCAATACCGGCGTCAGGGTCACGGCCAGGAAAGAGGAGAAGAGCATGGCAAAGGTCTTGGTGTAGGCCAGGGGTTTGAAGAGCCTTCCGGCCTGGGCCTGCAGCGTGAACACCGGGAGAAAACCGACCGTGATGACGAGGAGCGAGAAGAAGAGAGATGGCCCCACCTCTTTGGCGGCCTCAATGATGACATCGGCTTTGCTCCCCTCTCCGCCGTGAGCCTCCCACTCCTCCAGCTTTTTGTGGGCGTTCTCCACCATGATGATTGAGGCGTCCACCATGGCGCCGACGGCAATGGCGATGCCGCTCAGGCTCATGATGTTCGAGGTTACACCGAGATAGTGCATGCAGATGAAGGAAATAAGGATGGCGATGGGGAGCGTCAGGATCACGACCAGGGCGCTCGGGAGGTGAAACAAAAAGATGATGCAGACCACGCTCACGGCAATGGAGAGCTTGATGATCTCTTCCTTGAGTGTATCAATGGACCGGAGGATCAGGTCGGAGCGGTCATAGGTCGTCACCATGTGCACGCCTTCCGGAAGGCTTGGAGCGATCTCTGTTTTGAACTTCTCCTTGACCCGCTCGATCACGCTGAGGACGTTCTCACCGAACCGGACAACCACGATCCCTCCGGCTACTTCTCCTTTGCCGTCCAGGTCAGCGACCCCTCTTCGGATCTCGGGGCCGAGCTGTACCGTGGCCACATCTCTGAGGAAGACCGGCGTGCCCGCGCCGTCGGTCGCGACAGGGATATCCTTCAGGTCCTGAACAGTCTTGATGTACCCCCGTCCCCTCAGCATATATTCGATCCCGGAAAACTCCAGGACCCTTCCTTCCACGTCGTTATTGCTTTTGCGGACGGCCTCCATCACTTTCATGATGGAAATCCCGTATGCCGAGAGCCTGTTCGGGTCTATGGTGACCTGATACTGTTTCACAAATCCGCCGATGCTCGCGACCTGGGAGACGCCGGGTACACTTTCCAGCGCAAGCTTGACGTTGTAGTCCTGGATCGAGCGCAGCTCCGCAAGGTTGTGCCGGCCGGCCTCATCCACGAGGGCATAGGAGAAGCCCCATCCCACACTGGTTGCATCCGGGCCGAGCACGGGGTTGACATCGGCAGGGATCTTGCCTTTTACGGCCTGCAGGTATTCAAGGATCCTGCTTCTGGCCCAGTAGATGTCGGTCCCCTCCTCGAAGATCACGTAGATGAAAGAACTCCCGAGATAGGAGAAGCCTCGAACGACCTGCACCTTGGGGGCAGCGAGCAGTGTGGACGTGATGGGGTAGGTGATCTGGTCTTCCACCAGGTCCGGGCTTCTTCCCGGCCATTCCGTGTAGATGATGACCTGGGTGTCGCTGAGATCCGGGATGGCATCGAGCGGGGTGTTTTTTAATGCCCAGTAACCCCATATGCCCAGAAACAGGACCATCAGGAAGACAACAAACCTGTTCTGCGCGCTGAATCCAATGATTTTGGAGATCATTACTGAACGACCCCTTTCAGTTTGGCCTCGGAATCGATGAGGAAATTGGCCGAGGAGGCAACCTTTTCTCCAGCGGTGAGGCCCTTCAAAACTTCCACCATGCCTTGGGCCCGGATGCCCAGGGTCACCTCCCGGGGTTCAAAGAGGCCATTCCCTTTATCCACGTAGACGATCTGTCTTGCCCCGGTATCGATGACCGCGTCTTCGGGGATGGCGAGTCTTTTCCCCAGGTCGATATGGATCTCCACGTCCGTGAACATCTGCGGTTTGAGCCGTCCTTCCAGATTGTCAATCACAAACCTCACCTTGACCGTTCTTGTATCCCCTGAGATCGAAGGATAGATATAATCGATCTTTGAGGAGATGACCTTGTCCGGTAGAGAACTCAAACGGATGGCTGCCGCGTCCCCGATCCGGATCAGGGGCAATTCATACTCATAGATGTCCGCAAGGACCCAGAGGGTGGACAGGTCGGCGATGTCCACGAGTTTGTCCCCGGGCATGACCCGCATCCCCTGAAGGGCCGGTTTCTGCACCACGTAGCCGTTCACCGGGCTGTAGAGGGTGAGCGTACGCATGGGCTTGCCGGTCTCCTCGATCTTCCTGATCTGCGCATCGCTGATATCCCAGAGCCTGAGCCGTTGTCTCGCTGCATCAAGGATGGTTTCCGCATCCCCGGTGAGCATCCCGGCAAGCAAAGGGCTGCTTGTCTCTTTGCCCTCTCTTGACCACTTGAGGAGGTTGATGAATTCCTGTTCCGTGGCGAAAAGCTCGGGGCTGTAGAGCTCCGCGATGGGCTCTCCCTTTTTTACATATCTTCCGGTATAGTCCACGTAGAGTTTTTCGATCCACCCTTCAAATTTTGTGTTGACCGTGGCCAGCCGTCTCTCATCGTATTCAATGCGCCCGACCGTCCGGACGACCTTCTGCAGAGACTGTACCGAAACAGCAACCGTCTTCAACCCGATGAGCTCCTGCTTGTCCGCGGGGATCTCGACGGCGGGAGCTTCTTGTCTCGAAGCCTTCTGATCAGGCGCCGGCTTGGTCTGGGCGGGCGGCAACGCTCCACCATGCCCGACGTGACCGGTTGCAGGCTCCCCGGCCGAGGCCTGGTTTGGAGCGGAGGTCCATCCCGAAAGGGATAACAGCATAAAGGCCAGTGCGGCCATGACCATGATCTTGAATCTTCTTGTCTTCATCGGATGGCCCTTTCCATCCCCTGCCTCTTTTCAGGAAGGGGAACGAAATCTTCTAAATTCCCCATGATCATCGGGGTGTGGATGCGAAATCACCGGGACTCCCGGTGAGTGATTCCAGTCTCGCAATGGCCTTTTCCCTGGTCACGAACTGCTCCCAGTATAAAAGCTCATAGTCGAGCAGGGATTTCAGGCGGCTGATCACCGTGATCGCCTCGACCTTCCCGGTTACGTAGCCGGCGAGTGCGGCATCGAAATCCTGGTAGGTCTTGGGGATAAGACCCTTCCTGTAGAGTTCCATGAGTTTGCCCGCTGTTTGAAGCATGGAATAGTTATCCCGGATCGAGGACGAGACCATCAGCTTTATGTCTTTGAGTTCATGCTCTCCCTCGGACAGGATCGATTTCGCCTCATAGACACCCTGTCTTTGCTTGGACTTGTAATAGAGAGGAAGGTTGATGGTCGTGGTGAATCCCACCATGTTCTCAAAATCCCCGCCCTTTTTGGACAGGTTTGCACTGAGGGTGAAGTCAGGATAGTATTCCTTTTCGGCCAAATGGATCCCGGCCTCGGCCGAGCCGATCATCAGCTCCCTGGATTTAATCTCCGGAGCATGTTCATACGCTGTCTGGATCAGTTCATCCATGCTGTAGGGATACATGGTTTCATCGGGTTCCGGGGGCTTCCCCAGAGGCGAAGTTGCTTCCCTTCCTGTGGCGCTGTTGAGCATGGCCTCCATGGATTCCACTTTCTGCTTCAGCATCTCTTCCTTTTCGAGGAGCATATACTTTTCCGTCTGGGCCATGAGGAGCTCCTGCTGCGGCGCCATGCCCGATCCGTACCGTGCCGCGGCCGCATCCTCCACCCTCGAGAAAAGGGCGGTCTTATCCCGGATGATGTCGATATTCCGGTATGCGAGGAAGAGATCAAAGTAGAGCTCTTTGACCCTGGCGATGGTCTTCAGCCGTACAGCCTGATAGTCGGCTTCGAGGCTTTGTGCGTCTTTTGCGGCCATCTCCTCCTTGATGGAAAGTTTCCCCGGAAAAGGAAACATCTGTGATGCGGCGAACATCCATTCAGAATCCGCCATCTCCCCGTAGGTGTATCTCCGGGTCCCCTCATTCTGGTACCCGAGCATAAACATGGGATCAGGAAGGCTCCTGGACTGGGGTACCCTGAAGGTCGAGGTCTTCCATCTGGACTCCGCAAGCCGAAGCTCCGGGTTATTCTTCAACGCCTCCTGGACCAGGGCCTGAAGATTCAAGAGTTCCTCGGCCGCCGATGCAGCCGAGGAGATGCATAGGAAACAAAAAAACATAAAACAGATCGTTCGGCAAAAGGTTTTCATAGGGTCTCTTTGCGTCATTGAATGGGTTGATTCCAGTAACAAATCATGTCATCCTCCGATAACAAACAATGTCATTCCCCGGCTTGGAGGCTGTGTCGTAAACTTGATCTCTTCCTTATGTTCCTTCTCCCTTTTGGGGAGAAGGTTAGGATGAGGGGGCTCTTTCCGGTCAACCCCTCACCCTTGCCCTCTCCCCATTCATGGGGAGAGGAAATTTATTGATTGCCCTAAACCTTGTCCCCAAAGGAACGGAGTCTCCATAATTGTGACACAGTCTCTTGATCGGGGAATCCAGCCTTCGACAAGCTCAGGTTGACAATTGTCATGGTGAGCTTTTTTTACTTTGCATCCACAGTGAACTTCATGGTCTCCACCTTTCCCTGCCTGGTGATTTTGATCTCGATGTTCCACGAGCCGGACATGGAAAGCGTCATTTTGGTCTTATACTCCTCGCCGCTCAACGTGGTCTCGGCAATGTAGTTCATGGCCGGCATGCCGGGCATCGCGGGCATAACATAATTCACCATGACGTTTGCATCGGTGACGTACTTGCCTGAGGCATCCTTGATCTTGATGCTGAGATTGTTGTCACCCGCAATCGGTGGATTCCTGTCGATCTGCGCCACGACCTCGTATTCGCCCACCTGCTTCTTCACTTCGTATCCCTTTGACAAATTCGTACATGCCATGAACAATGCGGTTATGGCCAATGCTGTAATGATTTTTTTCATAATCCTCAGCTCCTTTCAATGACCGTTCTGGTCTCTAATTTACGGCTGAGCCGGATGCTGATGCTGCGGCTTCGGCTGTTTGGGCGACTGAACCTCCTGTATCATCCGGTTCCGCATCTCCGTATCCTGCATCACCCGATCCACGATCATGTTCCGGGTCCCCATGTTTGTCATCATCTGGTCCATCATCTGATTCATAAGGCCCGGTTCGAAAACCATCCGGTTCATCATCTCTTTCATCATCTCCTGATTGCCCATGACCCGGTTCATCATCTCGCTGTGCATGGCCGGATCCTGCATCATCTGGTCCATAGCCTTCATCTGTTCCTGATGAGGCATGGTATTCTGAGACAGGGTGCCCGATGATGGGGCATGCCCGCTCATGGGTTCCTGGCCGGGATGATCCATGCCCGTGGACCCTCCCTGCATCTGCCCGCCGCCCATCATTCCGCCGCCCATCCCGGCGAAGAGATAACCGGACAGGGCCAGGACCAATGCTACGGAGCCGCTTAAAAGTTTAAAGGTTCTTTTCATTTTGATACCCTCCTTTTTTTCTTTGGTAGTATATCTGAAACAAAGACTTTTGCAAGCCGTTTATATTCGGTCATGTTATACAGCTATCACATAAGATCCACGCGGAATGAATCCACTCGACCGAAGTCTAAGTCCATGAATCCACACGCACGGATTCCGTATGAGATGAACCACGGGTCAGAATTAACGTTGGGCGCGATATTTTAAATGCGGAAAGTTCTGTTTATAATGAAAAGGGGATGAGTTCGAACAGGCGTCTGCGGCAGTACCAGGCAGGTCAGCCTGGCGGCATTGAGTGTGTCGCCGGGCATATGGGAGATGTTGCAAGCAAGGTTTCCCGGCACCGGGTCCAATGACATCGCGGCCATGACCTTCTGACTCTCGATGTTTCCTGTCATCAGGCACTGGCACAGCGGGCAGGTATCAGCGCCGGAGTTGGAAGAGCCGTTTTTTGTGTCCGATGCCTTGTCATGGCAGGCCTTCATGGGCATATCGCCGTGACAGGGGCTCTTTTCGGACATGGCACTACAAGATCCGGTTGCATGATGACCAGCGGAGAGGCAGGCACAGAAGACCGGATTGGTCTGGAACACAAACAGGAATAGAGCGATGAACAGGGGTGTTCTAAGCCTCGATTTTTTCAATTGCTTTTTCATGGTTTGATTCACCATATAAAGTAACTTACCAGAATAAGTTTTTGTTGTCAATTAGAATGTCCTGGCCTAAATTCCGCGATAGAAATTCCAAAATTATTCCCTCTCCCTTGATGGGAGAGGGCAGGGTGAGGGTGAATCGTTTTCACCTTTAAGGTTACCCCTCCCCCACACCCCCTCCCACAAGGGGAGGGGGATTTTCTTGGAAAACAATTTTCTATCTCTGTTTTTGGGTCCTAGCTCTCCCCTTGACGCATCGAAGATTCAGCGTTAGATTGGAGAATATTGGCG
>MNYV01000042.1 GCA_001873285.1 Nitrospirae bacterium CG2_30_53_67 | reverse complement strand
TGCTGCTATAATACACCGGCATGGTTGATTGTTCAAGTTATTTTTGCGCAAACCCAAAGCTGATCAAATCACTGAAAAACAAACACTTGAACCCTTGACCCCAAGATACCTCAGTGTAGTAGCCGTCGCAGACGGTCCCGGCCCGGCAAGAATAGATTCAAGGAGATGCCGGGATCTAACGACAAAAATAGAGAAAAGCGGGGCACGCGAAGCGTAACCCTGGAATCCTCGACCCCTTCTTAACCACTATATGTGATAAGAACCAAAATAAAAACCTTAACCTTGACTTTGCCGCCGCCATTCTTTATCTTGATGATTAATAGAAGGAGTTTTTATGTCTGAAAAGAATGCCTTTGTGATGAACAAGAAGGCCGTGGCGCTTCTGTCCGGGGGGCTCGACAGCACCCTCGCGGTGAAACTCATGCTCATGCAGGGGATCGAGGTGACGGCGATCAATTTCAAAACCCCTTTCTGCTGCTGTAACCGGAAGAACGGCTGCGGCAATGAGGCGGGCCGGATCTCCAAGGAATTCGGGATCCCGGCCAAGCTGATCTATGTGGACAAGGATTATATCGAGATGGTCCGGAACCCGAAGTTCGGCTACGGAAAACATATGAACCCCTGTCTGGACTGCCGGATCTTCATGCACAAGAGGGCCGCTTCCTTCATGGAGGAGATCGGAGCAACCTTTCTGATCACCGGAGAGGTCCTGGGGCAGCGCCCCATGTCCCAGAGGAGGGATGCTATGAACCTGATCGACCGGGAGTCGGGGCTCGAACAGAGGATTTTAAGACCGCTCTCCGCCGGGGTCATGGAACCCACGCTCCCGGAACAGCAGGGGATCGTTGACCGGAGCCGGCTCCTCTCGATCACCGGCCGCGGAAGAAAGGCGCAGATGCAGCTCGCGGATGAGTTCTCCATCAAGGACTATCCCTGCCCGGCCGGGGGCTGTCTGCTCACGGATATTAAATTTGCGGCCAAGCTAAAGGACCTGTTCCTGCACCAGGAGAACTTCACCATGGAGGAGATCCGCCTTCTCAAGATCGGGCGGCACTTGAGGCTCAGCCCGGAACTCAAGATCATCGTGGGCAGAGACGAGGAAGAAAACAACCGAATCGAATCCCTTGCAAAAGGAAAGCACCCGCTCTTTATCCCCGAGGATTTCAATGGTCCAAGCTGCGCGGCCCTCGGCAGACTGGACTATGAGGCCAGGGAGCTGATCGCCCGGATCATCCTCAAATACGCCCACGTCCAGGGAGCGGGACGCGTGAGGCTTTATCTCCATGAGAAAGAAGAGGCTTTCTCCGTTCCCGCACCGATTGCCGACCCGGATCTGGACCGGTTCCGGATACCTGCCTAAGCTCTAACCATCAAACCACAGAAACCACAGAGAAAAGCCTTTTTCGCCACTAAGACACAAAGGCACTAAGAAAAACTATTTAGCCACGAATTGACACAAACAAAAAACAGCCGTTCCTTTGTGCAGATTCGTGTTCATTCGTGGCAAAAAGGTTTTTTTCTCTGTGTCCTCTGTGGTTTCTCTGGTTGGTGGATTTAGATCATCTTTTTCGGTTGATTCCGTTTCACCGGCAAGGTTATAATAAATCAGAAAATCGTCTGTTCCTTTTCCCAATAAAAAAGGAGATGCCATGAAATTTCGTGATCTCGTTGTCATTACAGTGTTTTTTTGCCTGTTCTCCTCGGTTTCGAGCGCTGCGATCTATCAATGGGTGGATGATTCCGGGCAGACCCACTTCACCGACGACCCTAAAAAAATTCCGGAAAAGTTTAAAGAAAAAGCCGTGGATTTCGATAAGGTAGAGCATAAAGGGCGCGTGACCTTTGACCCGACCCCGGTGAGCGCCCCCGGGAAACAGGCCGGGGAGGAGCCGTCGCTTAAAAGCGCACCCAAAGAGGATGATCAACAGGCAAAGGCGGCAAAGGAGCACAAGGTCATCCTCTATATGGCCGACTGGTGACCGGCTTGCAGACAGGCGAAGAGTTTCTTCGTCACGAACGGGATCAAGTACACCGAGGTCAATGTGGAGAAGGATAAAAAGGGACTCCAGGAAATGCTTGAGAAGTCCGATGGATATACGGGAATCCCGGTCATTGATATTGATGGAACGATCTTCAGAGGTTTCAGCCCCCGGGCCATTGAAAAGGCCTTGAAACAATAATCCCGGGCTGCCGGATACAAGGAGAATGAGATGGTCACAAACATGGGGAAATTGGACCGGGGGATCCGGACCGTTCTGGGGGTCTGTTTAATCCTGGGGAGTTTCCTGCTCTCTCAACTGCTGACCCCCCTTCGGATCTTTCTGGTCCTCTGGGGCGCGGTCTTTCTCATCACCTCTTCGGTGGGATATTGACCGGCCTATCCGTTCGCATATGAAGATCCGCTTCAAACTGATCGCCTCGTTTGTCTTCCTGATCCTCCTCACCGCTGTGCTGTACGGCTTGGCCGCATACAGTGCCATACGGGAGCCGATGCGTTCCTTTGAGAAGAGGAGCACGCTGGAGCATAGCTGGTTGATCGTCAACCAGTTAAACCAGTTCATGGACCATGCCTGCGATGAATTTTCTATCCTCTCCCGGCAGGATCTTCTAAACTACATAGAGGACCCCGAGAAAAGTCCGCTCCATCATGAAGAAGCCCTGCCCGACATATTGAATAAAAAATTCATCTCGAACGCCGCTTTTCTTCCCAGGGAGAAGACCTCCCCAGAAAGCCTTCACAAATTGGAGAAGGATGATCTGATCCCGTCGGACAAAGACCAGGAGCTTCGGATCATCCCCAAGAAAGATCCGACCCGCTCTCTGCTCAGGGTATCCAGAAAATATTACGATACCGATGGAATTTTTTCAGGAGAGGGGTTCATATTTCTGGACATTCAGCGGATACTGAACTACCTGATCTTGAAAGGCCCCTTGAAAGAGGCCTGTATCTGCATCCGGGACCGATCCGAAGGTCTGCTTTACAGTACGTTAAATAAGCCCATAGATTCGAGAGACATTCGACAGGTCATGGCGTACACCGAAGAGGGATTCCGTAACCTTGCGGAAAACAAAGGCGATCCATTCAATACCAAAGAAATTTATGACGAGGAAAACCGGCTTTTCCTGATCGGCTCCATGCTCCCTGCCTTGGGACTCCCGATCTTTATTGAACCGGACTTCCTGAAATTGGACACGATTTTCTCCTCCATGTCACAGAACATGATCCTGATCGGTGCGGCGATCTTATGGGGCACGGTCTGGATCGCCATGATCCTCGGATACCGGGTCATGAGACCGATCGAAAAATTAAGCCTTGGAGCCGAACGGATCGCCTCCGGAGATTATGCCTACCGGCTGAAACCCAAGGGGAGAGATGAGATCGCCCTCCTGTCGCAAAGATTCAACATCATGGCCGAAGCCGTGGAAAAACGCACCCATGATCTGGAACGGACCAACGAGGAACTCAAGGAACAGGACCGGAAAAAAACGAACTTCCTTGACACCGTGGCCCATGATCTCCGGACGCCCCTCACCTCCATCAAGGCCTATGCCGACCTTCTGCTGAGATACCCGGATGAGAGCGAGAAGATAAAACAGGAATTCCTCGATACCATCATCAAGGAATCT
>MNYV01000041.1 GCA_001873285.1 Nitrospirae bacterium CG2_30_53_67 | reverse complement strand
CATGCGGCTTCTCTTTGAGCCCTTCCAGCAGGTGGATATGTCGCTGACCAAGAAATACGATGGGACCGGCTTGGGCCTCTATCTCTGTAAAAAGCTGTCCGGACTTCTCGGTGGAACCATCTCGGTCCAAAGCCGTTTCGGGAAGGGGAGCGAATTTACGGTGCTGTTGCCGGTTAAAAGGTCATGAAAGAAGAACAGACGCCACAGAGGGCACAGAGAAAAGCCTTTTACGCCACCAAGGCACAAAGGCGCCAAAAAATACTACCCAGCCACGAATGGGCACGAATAAATAACAGCCGTTTCTTTGTTTTGTCATTGTCCGGCTCGACCGGACAATCCAGTTCGACTGGCTGGATTCCCCGATCGGGCCTGTCCTCCGACTTGATCGGGGGATCGGGGAATGACAAGGTCTGGTTGACTGATGAGGTTATGTATATGTCTGTACAATACTGCCATGAGGAGAAAGACCATGAAGCGCATCCTGGTCATCGAGGACAACGAGGCGAACATCTATCTAGTCCGCTTTATCCTGGAGAAGAGCGGTCATGAGGTTATCGAGGCACGAGACGGCGCCTCGGGTGTGGCCCGGGCCCGGGAACCGGGATTGGACCTTATTCTGGTGGACATTCAGCTTCCGGATATTGACGGCCTGGAGGTGACCAGACGGATCCGTGGTTCCGGGGCCGATCAGACGGTCCCGATCGTGGCGTTGACCTCCTATGCCATGGCCGGCGACCGAGAAAAGGCCCTGGCCGCGGGGTGCGCCGGATACATCGAGAAACCCATTGATCCCGAGACATTCATGACCGAGCTGCAGAAATATTTTCAGGGGAAGGATTTATGAAAATTCTGATTGTAGAAGACAATAAAGAGACGCAATACCTGCTGGAGACACTCTTGATGAAGGAGGGCCACCAGGTGACAGCGGCCGCCAATGGGGAAAAGGCCCTGAAGATCGCCCGAAAAGAGCGGCCCGGACTCATCATTTCCGACATCCTCATGCCGGTCATGGACGGCTTTGAATTCTGCCGCCAAGTCAAGGCCGACCCGGCCCTGCAGAGGGTCCACTTTGTCTTCTACACCGCGACCTATACCGAGGCCAGAGACGAGGAACTGGCCTATAAGCTCGGCGCCGACGGGTTCATCCGGAAACCCACGGAGCCCGAAGAGTTCCTGAAGATCATCCGGAAGGTCATCCAGGAAGCCGAAGCAGGAAAGATCCGGAAAAATAATGCCGGAGTCGAGGGAGAGAAACAGATCCTCAAGCTCTACAACGAACGGCTGGTCATGAAGCTCGAGCAGAAGATGCTCCAACTCGAGTCGGCCTATGTCGAACAGGAGCATGCCAAAAAGGAACTCCTCCTCTTCCGGACATTGCTCGATCACTCCAACGACGCCATCTTTGTCGTCGAACCCGATACAGGGCGCATCCTGGACGTGAACAAGCAGGCCTGCCGTAGTTTGGGTTACACCCGGGAAGAGATGCTCGCCCTCCACGTCTGGGAAATCGACAGCCGGATCGCCACCCTCGATACCTGGGGACTGCGCGCCGCCGAACTCAAGAAGATCGGCCAGGACCTGGCTGAGCGGGAGCACCGCTGCAAGAATGGAGACGTGACGCCTGTGGAGATCAACGCTCGCTATGTCTCCCTCCCAGACCGGGACTACATCGTCGCTGTGGCCCGTGACGTAACCGAGCGAAAAAAACTTGAGGCCCAGTTTCTTCAGGCACAGAAGATGGAGGCCATCGGACGGTTTGCAGGCGGCATCGCCCACGATTTCAACAATCTTCTCACGGCCATCATCGGCTACGCGGACCTTCTTCTGCACACCTTCTCCCCGGAGCAAACATCTTCGAGCCTTTCTACACAACCAAGAAAGAAGGCACGGGCCTGGGGCTCTCCACGGTCTATGGCATTGTAAAACAGTTGGGCGGCCATATCTATGTCTACAGCGAACCGGGACAAGGGACAACGTTCAAAGTTTATTTTCCCGCAATTTCGGAAACAGAGGATGAGAAGGCGCATCCCCTCCCCTCCCTAAAAGATGCGATCCCCCGAGGCAGCGAGACGATCCTCATTGTTGAAGACGAAGCGGTCATTCTTGATCTGGCTGTTCAGGTTTTATCGGATCTGGGATATCAGGTTTTATCCGCCGGAACCGGGGAAGAGGCCTTGCGCCGGATGCAGGAGCATGTGGGAGACATTGACCTGCTTTTGACCGACGTGGTCCTGCCGGAACAGAGCGGCCCGGATATGGCCCGGCAGATCAGGAAGACCCGCCCCGGCATGAAGATTCTTTTCATGTCCGGCTATGCGGACGAACGGATCCCCCTGGACCAGGAGGGTGTTCACTTCCTGTCCAAGCCTTTCACACCGTCTGTGCTGGCCCGGAGAATAAGAGGAGTCTTGGATCACCGAGAGAATTAATAAAGCTATTTATCTAATGAATTCATGGAGTTGCATCATGAGTCCCAACCTCTTCACACGCCGTCCCCTGGTCTTAAAACCTGAGGGGCCTCTTTTAGTATGCCGGCATCCGGAAAAATTCTCCATTCCCGTATCCTGCCGTCACATCCATGGGATTATTTTATTCTTTGTTTTAACTTTATTTTGTGCTATATTTTCACAATTTCGATGGAGGACACGGAATCTCCTAAAGGGCCTATTTTCTACTGGGGCATAGTTGTATCCATCAAAAAAAAGTGCTATATTAAATAAAATCGTGATTTGATTTTAAAAAATAAAATCAATAATGAACGCATTATCCAAAACAACATTAGAAAAAGTTCCGAAATTAATGAACGCACATAAAAAGATGGGGTCACCGTCTCCTTCACGGTTCAAATTTCTTCCGAATATCCATGACGTCATCTCAGATCTGTCCCATGACCTTCGGTCCCCTATGAACAGCGTCATCGGCTTTTCCGAGATCCTCCTGAGTGAACGCATCGGGAATCTGAACGCTGAACAGAAGAAAGAGGTGGGCATCATTCTGAGAAGGAGTACGGATCTCCTGACCATCCTGGATCATCTGGTGGAATATTGCCGGGCCGTCGGACAGAATACCGAATTTCATCAAGACTTGATCGCCGTCCACCCTTTTTTGAATTCCACACTGGACAAGATCCTCCGTTCCATGAAGGTTCAGGGGAAAGGGATCAACCTGTTTTACACTCCGTCCAAAATTTCTTACCGGATACTGGGGGACGAGCAAAAGTTGCAGCTTATTTTGGAAAATATATTTGAGGGTGTGCTTTTTCTGTTCAAGCCCCGGAAGATTCATGTCAACGTGAAAGAGCTCCCGGCGGCGAAATCCGTCCGTTCCCGGGGCGCCCTCGGCATCATGCTGGTTTTTTCCGGATCGGGTATCATGGAAACGGAAGAGCTTTTCACATGGACCGTGAAAAGCAATATTCCAGGAAGGATTCGATTTGGTATGCTCTTGTCACGGTTCTATATGGCCATGATGGGAGGGGAAATGTCCGTCACCAGGACAAAAGGGCGTTTGGAGATTCATTTAACTTTATGCAAGGGATAGCTATGAAAACAACCGCATTGAACAACATGATGAACGACATTCTGATCGTAGACGACATTCAAGACAATCTTCTCTTATTGAAAACCATCCTTGAACTGAACGGCTATCACGTTCATGCCACACAGAACCCAAAGGAGACCAGCAAGATCCTGAAAAAGAGCAAGATCGACCTGGTGATCCTGGATGTCAACATGCCCGAATTGGATGGTATGGAACTCTGCAAGAGGATCAAGAAAAACCCGGCTACGGCCCATATCCCCGTGATCCTTTTTACCGCGGAGCGGACAACCACGGAAGACATCGTATCGGGTCTCAATGAAGGCGCAGATAAGTATCTGACCAAACCGATTCAGGAGGCGGAGCTCCTGGCATGGATCCGGGCCTCTGTGCGGGACAAGATCAACTTTGACAGCACCTTCAGGCAGATGAACGAAGAAAGACGGATCTTTGAGCAGGCCTGCAACGAGGCTCCGATCGCCATGATCCTCTATGATTCCATGGGAACACCGGTCTACATGAATCCAGGATCGAGGGCTATTTTTTCCAAATTCAGTTCAGGAACAAGGACCCGCACCAAACCGCCTTACGGCCTTCACCCCTCCGTGGTCAAGCTGCTCCGGAGTCTCTATGCAAAATCCCTGACCGCCCGGCGGAGAAAACGATCCAACCGGGCAGAGACCGAATGGACCTTGCCGGACGGACAGGTCCTGAATGTCCTGATGATGATTCTGGAAAAAGACGAAAAGGATCCTCTGGGGAACGATTACATCCTGGTGATGACCCATGTGCCTCCAAAGGAACTCCCCTTCGACACCGATACGTTCGCCATCCGGTACGGACTCTCCCGCAGAGAGAAGGAACTGGTCAACCTGATCTTCCAGGGACTGAGCAACATGGAGATAGGCGAACAGATGTTCATCAGCGAACATACGGTCAAGGTGCATTTAAAGCATATCTTCGACAAGGTGGGTGTGAAAAACAGGACGTCCTTGATCAGGAGGCTCTTTGCCTGATTTCGGGGCGATGATGGATCAGCAATAGACAGCTATTCCGGTTTCCCCTGAGTTTTTAAATCCGGATGGATCCGGATGTTTTCCATGTCCGCTTCGGGGTCCTTGATCTTGTAAACATCCCCGGGGTAAAAGGCCCCTCTTTCCGTGATGATGGCTGTAATGTAACGCGCGGGGGTGACGTCAAAGGCCGGATTGGCAACCTTCACGCCTTCCGGGGCGATCTGCATCTTATGGAAGATATGGGTCACTTCCATGGGGTCCCTCTCCTCAATGGGAATATGTTCACCGGACGGCAAGGATAGATCAATGGTGGATGCCGGGGCCGCGACATAAAAAGGGATGCCGTGTTCCTTGGCAAGGACGGCCACGGAATAGGTCCCGATCTTGTTGGCCGTATCTCCATTGGCGACGATCCTGTCCGCCCCCACCATCACAAGATGAATCATCCCCTTTTTCATGAAATAACCCGCCATGTTGTCGGTGATCAGGGTGACATCAATCCCCTCCTGCATCAATTCCCAGGCCGTGAGCCTGGCGCCCTGAAGAACCGGCCGGGTTTCATCGGCAAATACCTTGATTTTTTTCCCCTGCTCTTGGGCCGTGTAGATCACGCCGAGGGCGGTGCCGAAACAGGCGGTAGCCAGTGAACCCGCGTTGCAATGGGTCAGGATCGTGTCATGATCACGGATGAATTCGGCTCCATAACGTCCCATGGCCCGGTTAACCGCTATATCCTCTTCTCCGATGGCCTCGGCTTCACGGATCAGGCCCTCTTTTATCTCCTTGACGGAAAGCCCTTTGCTCCGTTCTGCAAAGGCCTTCATCCTCTGAACCGCCCAGAAAAGATTCACCGCCGTAGGTCGTGCCGAAGCGATCTCATCACAGATCGGCCCCAGTTTCTGAAGTAAATCACCTGCGGATTCGGCCTTGACCTCCCGGGCAGCCAGGGCCACGGCCATGGCTGCCGTAACCCCGATGGCCGGCGCTCCGCGCACCACCAGATTTTTAATTGCAGAGATGACTTCATGATAATCGGAATATTCCCGGTAAACGACTTTTAAAGGCAGAAGCGTCTGATCGATCATGCGGACCTTGTTATTTTTCCACTCGACTGTGGGGATCATATTGTTTGTCCTGAGAAGCCTTTCGTTTGTAAATTATGATCTTTGATTTATTATTTCTGGTTCTTTTCCTCTACGAGCCATCGGCCATTTAGTGGGTAAAAAGGGTTCCAGGGGTCGAGGGGTCAAGGGTTCAAGTGAGATACTGAAACGCAAGCAAAATCTACAGAGAAAAACCCTTGAACCCTTGCCCTCTTTATTCCCGCAAAGCCGCATGGAATGCTTTGCCCATCTCTGCCGCAATCCGGTCCCGGATCTTGTTGATCTCCGGGTCGGTCAAGGTCCGATCATCGGCCTGAAATCGTATTCTAAACGCAAGGCTCTTCTTCCCTTCAGGAATGTGCTTCCCCTTGTAGAGATCAAAAACACGGACCTCGCGGATCAGGTCGGGTTTCAGGCTCCGTATCCGTTCCTGGACCTCGGCACAAGAGATCTCTTCAGCAAGGATCAGGGCGATGTCTCTGTCTACGGAAGGGAAATGCGGTACGACCTCGTAACTGACCGAGTCATCGGTCTCCTGCAGGCAGAGGTCAAGGTCCATCTCACCATACTGGACCGGATCGGGAAGTTCAAATTTTTTCAGGATACCGGGATGAAATTCACCCATAAAGCCCAGCCGAGTCTTGCCGCATTCGATCCATGCGCTTTTTTTAGGATGCAGGAATGGAAACTGATTCTGGGGCGAAAAGACCACGCCGCCTATCCCAAGCCTATCCAGAAGTTCTTCCAGATCCCCCTTCAGATCAAAGAAGTCCACCCTTCTCCCCGGCATATCCCAACCCAGGGGCTTGTCCTTGCCGGTGATCATCACGGAAAGATGATTTTTCTCCAAAGGAAGACCCGAGTTCCGGGGTTCAAAAACATGCCCGATTTCAAATATCCTGATGTCCGGCAACGAACGTTTCAGGTTGTATTGAAGCGTGCGGATCAATCCGGGCAGCAGGGTTGACCGCAGCACGCTCTGATCCTCGCTGAGAGGATTTCGTATTCGGATCTGTAAGCGCAGAGGGTCTTCGTCCCCGATGTTCAGGTCGTCCAGATCCTTGGGATTGTGGAAGCTGTAGTGAATGGTCTCCTGGTATCCTAAACCGGCTATGATCCGGCGGACCCGTACCCTCCACTTTTGCGCAGAGGTCATCTCCGATGACGTCATCAAGGAATGGGGAAGCGTGCTTGGAATCCTGTTGTAACCATAAATTCTCGCCAACTCTTCGATGAGATCGATCTCACGGGTCAGATCGGACCTGAAACTTGGAATTCTGACCACGGTCTTGCCTTCGCTCTTTTCCGCGATTTCAAGGGAAAGGGAAGTGAGAATGCGGTTGATCTCATCGGACGCCATATCGAAACCGAGGATGGAATGGACGTGATCCTGACGGATCGGTATCTCAAGGGGTGAACGTTTGACCGGGTAGAGATCGATCCGGCCTCTTGCGATTTTTCCACCGGCGAGTTCCTGAATCAGGGAAGCCGCTCGGTCCAATGCCTTGACCATTCCTTCTATGTCGGTTCCCCGCTCAAAACGGTGGGAGGACTCTGAATGGAGCCCGATCTGTTTGGATGTCCTGCGAATGGATGCGGGATTGAAACAGGCCGCTTCAAGGAAGATCCGGCGGGTCTCCCCGTTAACCTGGGACCCTTCACCCCCCATGATCCCGGCTATGGCCATGGGTTTCTCCGCATCACAAATGGCGAGCATGGAGGGATCCAGTTCCCTCTCAACGCCGTCCAGGGTCAGGATCTTCTCCCCTTCACGGGCCTTTCGCACCACGATTTGTTGTTGTGATATGAGATCGAAATCAAAGGCATGCAATGGATGCCCCATCTCAGTTAGAACATAGTTGGTCACATCGACCACATTGTTGATCGGCCGGAATCCCGCCGCCCGAAGACGCTGCTGTATCCTCAAAGGAGAAGGCTGAATGGTGACGTCCACGACCATCCTGGCGGTATAGCGCATGCAGAGGGCCGGATCGCGGATCTCAACATGACTCAACGAGGAGATCTCCTGGCCCGTCTCCGAAACCGTGGGAATCGGCATCTTCAGAAGGGAACCGGTCAGGGCCGCAATCTCCCTGGCAACGCCCATGTGGCTCAACGCATCCGGGCGATTCGGAGTCACGTTCAATTCCAGGATCGTGTCTTTCAGCCCCAGGGCTTCCGCAGCCGGCGCCCCTACAAGAAATTCCTCGCCCAGGATCATGACCCCGGAGACATGATCCGATATGCCCAGCTCTTTTTCGGAACAGATCATCCCGTTGGATTCGACGCCGTATATTTTGGCTTTGCGGATTTCTTTTCCGCCGGGCAGTCTTGCGCCCGGCAGGGCCACCGCCACCTTGTCTCCGACCCGGTGGTTCGGGGCTCCGCAGACGACTTGGAGATGCTCCTTCCCGACATCAATCCTGCATAAGGTGAGATGATCGGTCTTGGGAATGGTATCTTTAGAGAGGATCTGTCCGACGACAAGGTTATTGAGCCCTTGATCAAGGGCGGTCATGGACTCTACTTCCAGCCCCGCCATGGTCAGACGGGCGGCGATTTCCGAAGGAGAATCATCGAATGCTGCAAGTTCCCTCAACCAGTTGTAACTGATCAGCATCGGCTTATTTCCAGAGTGATTTTAAATACGCTGCCACAAAGTCATCAGGACAAAATTGTTAAAAATCTGGTTTTTCTCCCATATAGTGGGTAAAAGGGTTCGAGGATTCCAGGGTCCAAGGGGTCAAGTGAAATACTTAAATGCAAGCAAAATCTCCAGAGAAAAACATTGTAACCTTTGAACCCAGGATGACTTATTGTAGTAGCCGTCGCAGACGGTCCCGGCCCGGCAAGAATAGATTCAAGGAGATGCCGGGATCTAACGACAAAAATAGAGAAAAGCGGTGCACGCGAAGCGTAACCCTTGAACCCTAGGACCCTTGGCCCCTTATGTTTTTAGCACTTCACTCGACCCCTCGAATCCTTGACCCCTTGACCCCTGATGTTTTCACCCATACTTTTGGAGGTGATCTTAAATCTTAAAATGCTCAAAACTGCGACAGGAACCGAAGATCGTTTTCAAAGAAAAGCTTGATGTCGTCGATCCTATATCTGAGCATGGCGATCCTCTCCACACCCATGCCAAAGGCAAAACCGGTGACCTCATCCGGGTGGTAGCCGACCATACGAAAGACCTCCGGATCCACCATGCCGGCGCCCATGATTTCGAGCCATCCTGACTGTTTACAGACGCGGCAGCCCCGGCCTTCGCACATGACACAGGCAATATCCACCTCAGCAGAAGGCTCGGTGAAAGGAAAAAAACTGGGACGGAAACGGACCCCGATTTTTTTGCCGAATATCCGGTGAAGAAAAAATTCGAGGACGCCTTTCAAGTCGCCGAAAGTAATATGCCGGTCCACCATCAACCCTTCAACCTGGTGAAACATGGGGGTGTGAGAGATGTCGGCATCGCAGCGGTAGACCTTGCCGGGAGCGATAATCCGCACCGGAGGGGCTTGACTTTTCATGGTCCGTATCTGGACCGGAGAAGTGTGGGTGCGAAGAAGGATATCGTCCGTGATATAGAAGGTATCCTGCATATCTCGGGCGGGGTGATCCCTGGGAATATTCAGGGCTTCGAAATTATAATAGTCTTCTTCCACCTCCGGTCCTTCGGCGATCCGGAAGCCGAGACCGAGAAAGATCTCTTCAATCCTCTGAAAAGTCTGTGTGATCGGGTGCAGCCGGCCGGTAGGCCTTCTTCGTCCTGGAAGGGTAATGTCAAGCCTCTCCTCCTCCAGACGCCTTTCTTCTTCGAGACGAGAGATTGCTTCTGTCCGCTGATCAATCCATGCCTGAAGCTTGACTTTCAGTTCATTGACCGCCTTGCCTGCCGACGGGCGATCCTCCGGAGTCAGATCCTTCATCCCGCTGAGCAGGGGTGTCAGTGTCCCTTTCTTCCCCAGGATACGGACACGGCAGGCGTCAACATCGGACAGGGTCGAAGCCTCCATGATTTCACGCATGCTTTGCCCTTCGATCCTGCTCAGCGCTGATAATATCTCAGACATAGTCATTGACATCGGGCTTCATCCAGCTAAAACGTTAAGAAAGCATGGCGAAAATGAAGAAAATATTATTCAGCGGTCAAGTGGCTTTTGGCGACCTCGGTGAGGCCGGCAAAATCCTGGGGATGGTTCACGGCCAGTTCCGCCATCATCTTCCGGTTGATTCCGACACTGGCATTCTTGAGCCCCTGGATCAATTTGCTGTACGTCATACCGCTCGCCCTCGCGGCCGCATTAATCCTGGTGATCCAGAGCTGCCGGAAATCCCTTTTTCTCAGCTTTCTCCCGATGTATGCGTTCAGCAGCGCCTCGTCCACGGCCTCAATGGCCGTGCGAAAAAGACTCTTCCGGGCCCCGTAAAATCCTTTGGCCGTCTTCATGATCTTTTTCCTGCGCTGAAGCCGCTTGTTGCCGCCTTTGACTCTTGACATGGGTTATTCCTCCTTTTATTCCTTGCCTCAAACAGGGTCTTTCTCTGCTGAGAGATCAGGAAAGAAGTTTCCTGATACTCTTAAAATTAGCGTCAGCAACGAGAGTCGAGTGCCGAAGCTTGCGTTTCCTCTTCGTGGTCTTTGAAGTCAGAATATGACTCGTATTGGCCTTGCTTCTCTTGATCTTGCCCGTTCCGGTTTTTTTGAACCGTTTCGACGCCCCTCTATGACTCTTGATCTTCGGCATATCTGATCACCTCTTATGAATGATTCATTTTCTTCCGTGAAGCAGCCCCTGAAGATTTCGGAGCGAGGATCATGATCATGTTCCTCCCTTCCATTCTCGGCAGTTGCTCCACCGTGCAGATCTCCGAAAGTTTTTCGATAAACTCCGACAACAACTTTTTCCCTCGATCGGAATACATCATCTCCCGTCCCCTGAACATGACGGAGATCTTGGCCTTGTTGCCCTCCTTTAAAAATCGCTCTGCATGGCCCACCTTGAAGGACAGGTCATGTTCTTCGGTATTCGGCCTGAGTTTGACCTCCTTGACCAGGATCACCTGCTGCTTCTTCCTTGCAATGCTGGCCTTTTTGCTCTTCTGGTAAAGGAATTTTCCGTAATCCATGATCCGGCATACGGGAGGTTTGGCTGTGGGCGCGATCTCCACGAGATCCAGCCCTTTTTCTTCACAGATCCGCAAGGCCTCAGAGACGGGAAGGATTCCCATCTGGCTCCCGTCATCGCCTACCACACGGACCTCCGGCGCCCGGATATCCTGATTCACCCGCTCTTTCTGGTTGTCTCTTTTTTTTATACAATCACCTCCTTCAATAAATTAAGGTTCTTCTCCCATTTAGTGGGTAAAAAGGGTTCGAGGATTCCAGGGTTACGCTTCGCGTGCCCCGCTTTTCTCTATCTTTGCCGTCTGCGACGGCTACTACACTTGGGTATCTTGGGGTCAAGGGGTCAAGTGAACCCC
>MNYV01000040.1 GCA_001873285.1 Nitrospirae bacterium CG2_30_53_67 | reverse complement strand
TTATTTTTCTATCTTTAGGTTTCATATTGGAAGAATTTATGCAGAATGAATGTCTCATTACAAGTGCCCTAACAATAAATGGGCGCTGTCCCTATTTAATCTACATCAAGGGAGGGGAGGCCCACTGGCAGTTCCCTCGCCCCTTGTGGGAGAGGGTAAGGGTGAGGGGTAAAGCATTCCGGTTAACTGCATACTCCAGTAATTGTCAAACTCTAAGAGTCCCCCGGCAGAGCCGGGGGTTTGCCCTTATTTAATCATCGGTGCTGTTTAGTGCCTGCTCGAATGAGGCCATATGTCATGAATAACCTCGCGAGGAACCGGCTGCACTTAAAATACGGCGCCTTTGGGGTATCCGAATTTTGTTACAACTCTCCAGTTCTCCTGAGGCTCGCCGCTGATGCTGCCAAACCAGATAAGATATATGTTTCCCTCATCTATATATTGCCATTCCTCAAAGGAGGCGCCTGGCTTCAGCACACTTAGCAAAGCTTCCTGCGGTCCGAAGAATGGCGATTGAGGAACCACGCCTGCATCGGCCCTTTCCGGCTTCCCCATGATGCTTTTAATGTTCTGTCTGGACATACCGGTTTGTATGGACGAAAAGTTCTGCTCAAGTGTTCGTGTTGAGGCACAGGCAAGAGACAAAGAGACGACAAAAACCGGCATGATAATTTGCATCGGACATTTCATTTTCATGCAATCCAACTTTTAGATAGCTTCATTTTCTTCATTCACCTTATTCCTGCATTCCCGAACTACATCATTCAGCCTGTTTTTGGGCCTTCCTCCATCTCACAAATGCTGAACAGCCACCATCTCGCGGCCTTGCGTCCGCCGCGAGGCTGCCTGTCGAAACTGACGAATCGCTCAGTCATGATCACTGCTCCAACGCTCGCCATAACCGGCGTGCAAAAGCAGAGAGAAGCGGCGCTTTTGCACGCCCGAGTTGATGGCGTTGTTAGCTGCAAATATGCAGTACCATCAATATGTCCAGCTTTTATACTGCGGGGCATTCAAAAGGCACATTGTTCCGGTTGTCGCATCAGCGAATATGCACCACGTTGAAGTGCATCCGGGAATAACGCTGTGCCCTCGCTGCCCCTTGATACGCACAGTTGCTTCGTTTAAACATTGGTTGCATCCCTTGGCTACACACGTTGAGGAAAGCGGTGTGCCGTCGGCACATTGCGTAATCCCATTACTGCAAACCACGCCACCATGTGATGAGCAACAGCCTTGGCAGTCAGAATTGTTCCCTTTGGTCAACGCCATATAGGTATAGTACTGCACACCATCTTGCAGATCGGCTGCTCTTGCGGAGCCAATAGTAAAAGTGTCTATGTCATCCGAAAACGGCGTATCATAATACTTGGCTGGTAGATTGCTTGACCAATAACCATCATAATCAGCAAAAGCATTATTGTAGACTTGGGTCTCATGTTCATAAGTCTCGTCATCACCATACTGTCCACTGAGCGATGAGAATATAAACCGATTGTAGGTTTTTGATTGATTGACGCTGCTATATCCAGATACAGGCGCCCACGGTTCGCCTGCAAATGCAGGAACTGCCATACAAAACACGACAAACAGAAAAAATAGCTTTTTCATTTTCTATCCTCCGTGATTTCAGGAATGAAAGTTTCATTATCTGGGACAAGCGGAATTGCAATCTTTGTCGTTGGGTATACGTTGGCAATTTCATCTTCCACTGAGCCACCCCATAACGGGTCAACAAGCCTAATTTTCCTATCATTGCTTGTAAGTGCTTGTAATTGCTTTGCAGTTGCGGCTACACGCACGCCATAAAACGGGACTCCTTTGCTATGGAAAACCGAGTTCATGTCATTTGCATTTTGTTGGAATGCCAGCTCTGACTGCATTTGTACATCACTTATGCCTTGTTGGCGCAAATTGGTAACTTGCATATTTGCGTCTTCCTGTAGCTCTGCGATGAATCGCTCGTGATGTGCCGCTGCTGACTTGATAGCCAATTCAATCGCTTCCCCCTGTTTTAAATCATACCCGCCACCGTTCTCTTTCCATCCAATGTTAAGAGTAACTGGATCCAATTGGTTTTCGTTCACAAGCGCAATAACCTGATCAGCAGACAAATATCCTTTGAACGATATTTGCGCATGAAGCTCTTTGTTAGGGTTTTCTTCTGATAGTTTTGATAGTGCTTCGTGTCGTTTATTGATGTAGCTATCAATTGCGCTCTTGGATTTGTTAGCCGGCGTGAAAAACATCCTGGCGCGCTGATTGGTAATTTTTACTTGTCCAGAGAACTCGGAAATGGCAATGTCGCCATTGGCAGACTGCGTTTTGCCTTTTGGTAATACATGCAACGCAGATACGGTAAGCCCATCGTAAACCATTGCGTAATTTGCTCCAGCAATACGCCTCAACAACTGAATTAACGAAATATTCTTCACATTAATCGAGACGGGTCGCTTCTTTGATGCGCCATCAATATAAATATCAACATTTGTCGTCTCACGAATTCTTGATAGCAGCATCTCTAATGGGGCTGACTGGGATATAACGCTAAAAGTGCCGTCTGGATGAGCCGTAAACTGCAATACCCCTGCTTTTTCGCTATCATCAGCCGCCAATGCAAACGTCGTAACTATGGAGCTGATAATCAATAGCAACACCAGCAATTGCCTTGTGCAACAACGATGACTGTTCATTCTATTACCTCCTTTTTTTTGAGCAGCTAACGTCACCGTTCACCCGGCCGAGGGACGGCGCGAAGCGCCGCTCCCGAGGATCGGGTGCAACGGTTTGTTAGCTGCCTTCCGGCATCAACCAAAGACTTCATCCGGTGAAACCGATTGCCAGCGCGTTCCGCTGAGCTTGAACAGTTCGAGTTTCTCTGCACGCCGCCACTCCGCCAGAATGACATGCTTTGCCTTGTGATGTTTGGCGACCCCTTTTAAGCGGGCAAGGTCATCCAGCGTGGGTCGCGGGGCAGAACCTCCTTTCGTCTGAATCAGGACGATCTCGAAAAGGTCACCGCGCTTGAGGCCAGGGCCATCATGGCGGTGATCCTTTCACTAAAAATAGGGACAGCACCCATTTATTGTTAGGGCACTTGTAATGAGACATTCATTCTGCATAAATTCTTCCAATATGAAACCTAAAGATAGAAAAATAAATGGGCGCTGTCCCTATTTATTGCCATTGCCTTGCCCCTATTTATTGCCACCCGGCCGTGTACAGGATCGTTATGACATGGGACATAGGACTGCCGCCTCCGTCCTCCGCGTGCACATAACGTATGGCGTTTTATCCGTAGCGCCGAGAGGCATTTCGGATAAAACGTGTTGGACTGAACCGCTCTACGAGTCGTGGACCTGAAAATAATCGTTAAGTATTCATTTATCAAGTTCTACGGAATTTGTAAAGGGAATTGTGGCCGGCGGGTGTGCGACAAAAATGTGGGTACACATCAGGATTATATATGGTTGTCATTGTCCGGCTTGACCGGACAATCCAGTTTCTAATGTCTGGATTCCCCGATCGAGTCGGGGAATGACGCTCTCAGAGAAATATTTACCCATAAATTTGTCACACACCCGTGGCGGGCGGATCACAGCGGAATAACCTATGAGGAGGGGAAGTTTTCGGTAGTCGAGAGAAATATGGGATCCGTTCAATCGCACGGACTCCGCATGAGAATCTCACACGGTCCAATCCACGACCTTCAAACTTTTAATCCGTCTGAACTCCCTGGTGTTGTTCGTGACGAGCGTTATGCCGAGGCTCAGGGCGTGCGCTCCGATCTGCGTATCCAGTGATCCAATCGGAGTTCCGGCTTTTTCGAGCGCTGCTCTGACCGTGCCGTATGCTTGCGCTGCTTTCTCATCAAAATCCGCAACTTCAAGAGGAAGAAGAAATTCTTCCAGAGCTGCCCGGTTTTTCTCGACGTGCTGACTTTTTGCCGCACCATACTGGAGTTCAGCGAGTGTTATGACGGAGATACCGATGTCTCCTATGGAATGCGATTTAAAATGCTTCAGGACTTTTGGGGGTTTCTGTTTGATGAGGTAAATGCACGTATTTGTATCGAGCATGAACTTCATCAGAACTCCTCCCGAACCTGTGTGCCCGGCTGTTTGCGTTCAGCCATGAATTCATCGGAAAACTTGCCGAGGCTTTTGAATAGAGAATCCCATGAGTTCTTTGCCGGGATCAACACAACGGCGTTTCCGGACTTTTTGACGAACACGTGGTCGTCTTCAAATCTGAACTCCTTGGGCAGACGGACGGCCTGACTCCGGCCGTTTTGAAAGAGTTTTGCGGTTTTCATAACATCCCTCCCAAAGTATATATTTTAAATATATACCCTGCTGCGCCGGTTTGCAAGCAGTGATTTCACGGCGCAAGGCCGGACCTACCGGTAATCCAGGGACTGGACCATCTTTCCGTTGAGATAGACCTCGACCACGGCCTTTCCTGAAATCTCAAGGGGGAGCTCGATAAGGCTCCCGGGAAGCTTGCGTTCCGAAAAGACACGCCGCCTCCCCTGCCGGTCTTCCACAAACAGATCGGCATCCACGGGCATGAGCCCGAAAGGAATACGGTAGGAAAAGGGGATCCGGGTGACGGTGACGCCGGTCTGGGCGGACGATTCCCGATGGACCACAAGGCTGACGGGGGTCTCTTGGCTCACGGGATAGCCGAAGGCGGGAGACTGGTTGAGGACCCGGTTCTCCACCACGCCTTCAGTATATACCTCGTACCGGACGTTCCCTATCGGGAGCCTTGCGGACTCGAGAAGGGCCACGGCCTGGTTGAAATCCATGCCGATGAGGTCGGGCATACTATAAACGGAGAGACGGGGCCCGGCGCTCGCCAGCAGGTCCACAGCGTTCTCTCTGACATCCACGGTCAAGGGCATGGGGTTCTGCGAAAGGATGGTGCCTTCTTCTTCATGCGCATGGACGCGTGTGGTCAGGCCGGCGGAGAGGCCGTTCTGTTTCAGGATGAGCTCTGCCTTGCGGAGTGTAGTCCCCCTCACGTCAGGGATGGCAATGTCACGGGCGCCGAGGCTCACGACCACCTCGATGTTTCGGTCCACCTTCAGCTCGACGCCGGGCTTGGGGTCCTGACCCAGGATCCCGTTCCGAGGGACAGCGGAGTCGTACTCCTCCCGGACCACTCGGAGGTCGAGGCCGATCTTCCCCACTTCCTTGAGGGCGTCCACCACGTTCTTGCCCTGAAGATCGGGCGCCGTGACGGTATGCCCGGAGGTGGCCAGCCAGATGGTGATCCTCGCAGCAATATAGAAGACGATGAGGAGGCCGATGAATTTCACCATGAATTTCAGATACCGCCGCATGATTCTCCCTTTCTCACAGTGTTCTCGGGCAGCCTATCTCTCATGTTCCCTCTTGTCCCGGCCTGCCGGAACGGTGCGCTTTTTTTTCTTTCTCCCGATGTCCATCCACAAATGGAACCCGTAGGTGGTGTGTATGGGGATGAAGATCACCCCAATCATGACCAGCACGGAAAGGGCCAGGCCGCCGATCAGGAGGGTGAATCTGTGATGGGCAACGTAGAGGATGGACGTGGTCAGGGCGATGCCCACGGCAAAGATGCCGATCATGGCCCTTCGGAAGACCCTGGCCACATACTCTTCGGTCTGGGTAATGCTCACCGGATGGATCCGGACACGAAGCTCCTCACGGCGCATGGTGCGCATCAGTTCGGGCGCGTCCCTGTAGATCTCCTTCAGGGTGTTGAACTCCTTCTTGGCCTGCTCGCAGACGGAGAGGTCCTTCTCCTCCTTGAGCATCTGCTTGACCACGGGGACGATGTCTTTCACGGCATTGAAATCATACCGGTACTGGGTCCCGATCCCCTCCACAAGGGCCGCGGTCTTAAAGATGTAGACCAGATTGCCCGGCAGTTCAAAGGGGAAGGCGTAAAAACTCTCGATCACCTCAAAGGCGATCTCCTGGACCCGCTTCTGGCTGATCCCCTCCTGGGTCAGGATGTCAAACATGGTCTCAGCGGCCTCCCTGAGGATGGCGGGACTGAGCTCCCGGTTGGCGATTCCGAGGTTGTAATACCCCTGAATCAGCCGGTCGAAATCCCTCCGGGCGCCGGCCATGGTGGTGTCGATCAGCTCCTTCCGGGTCTTGGCATCCAGTTCCACCACCAGGCCGTAATCGAGCAGCACGATCCTTTCGTCATTCGTCACCAGGATATTTCCGGGATGGGGGTCGGCATGGATGACCCCGTCGATCAGGATCTGCTGCGTGTAGATCCGGATCAGTTTGGAGAGGACCCGGTCCACGTGGATCCCCGCCTTCTTTAGTTTTTCAAACTCGGTGATCTTGATCCCATGGTAAAAATGCATGACCAGGATGCGGTGGGTGGTGAGTTCCGGAAAGAACTCGGGAATGATGATGTCCGGACGGTCCTTCATCAGTTCCTGGAACCGCCTGATGTTCATGGACTCCTGCTCAAAGTCCATTTCTTCATAGATGGTCCTGGAAAATTCGTCCACCGTGACCTGGAGCGCACGGAGCTGGTTGGACTGAATCAGTTGGTTCAGGACGCCGAGGATCCACTGGATGATCTTGAGGTCCATGGTCACCATCTCATGGATGCCGGGCCTCTGCACCTTGACCGCGACCTCCTTTCCCCGGTACTTCGCTACATGCACCTGGCCGAGTGAGGCCGCGGCCAGGGGCTCGGGATCAAATTCCTCAAAGACCTTGTCGAAGGGCTGTTGATACTCGGTCTCGATGACCTTCTTGACCTTGGCCAGGGAGATCGGCGGGACCTCGTCGTGGAGCTTGGAGAGTTCCCGGAGGTAGATGGGCGGGAGGATGTCCGACCGTGTGGAGAGGACCTGCGTCAGCTTGATGAAGGAAGGCCCGAGGGAGGCGATCTTCGCGGTCAGCTTCCGAGCGCGTTCATGGTGGAATTCAAGACCGGCCTTTCTTCGAGGCCCGAAAAAGAGAAACCGCCGGAAGTCCAATAGGAACGAGACGATAAAAGGAAAGGCCGCAAAAAAGATGGTCAGGTTACGCCGTATCATCCGTAATATTCTTTCTCCAGTGCAGGCGGATGGAAATAAAATCCGATGATGTAACCGACCCGTGCACGGGAAAGGCTCAGGAGTAGTTCTGGGCCAGGTATTTCAACCAGTCTTCCTCAAGGCCGTTATAATCCGACCCTACGGCAGACCGCAGGGCGGACTCGACGTCTGCCCCGCCCGACAGATCCGAAAGAAGCTTCTGGACGGCATAGATTCCGTGCGCCTTGATGATGTGATCGACCACCGTGTAGCTCTCAGTATAGGCCATGGCCGCCGCTTTTGCATCCAAATTCAGAAATGACCCTTCAAGTTTTTTTAAAGGAATGAAATCCCTGGTCTTAAGAATCAGACCGGCATTGCCTGCGATTCCATCCTCCGGTTCCCCTTCGAAGTATTGGGCCAGCCCTTCGTTCAGCCAGGTCGGACAGCGGGCGCCCGTCATCTGGTGGATGACCGCATGGGTGTACTCGTGCGTCACGACCCGTTCCAGGGTCCGGCTCTTCTCTGTGAGCCCGCCGATGGGGATGCGGATTTTCCCGTCGTACAGGCCCTTTGCCCAACCCGGCGTCTGCGTGACGTTCCGGAATTCCTCATCCGAGTAGAGGATGGTCACCACGTGTTCCGAAGGGTAGTAATTCAGCTCCGCTCCGATTTTACGATAGGCGCCCTCCAAAAGCTCCACCACCAGGTATCCGGCCTCCATGTTTTGCGAGCCGTCGAAACGGACATCAAAATGCTCCCCTTCCCGTGTGTCGAACCCCTGCTCCACGGTCGCCTCCCGGCCCGCCTTGTTCACCATATCCCGTATGCGGGAATCGTCCGGGTTTCCGGCAAGATAGATCTTCAAAAACTTGAGCCCTTCTTCCAGCTTGTTCTGTTTGTAGAGGATCTCCCCCAGGATACGGTCCACTTCGAGATCATCCGGCGCCCGTTTGATGTAGGTCTTGAAATACCCGGCGGCTCTGCTCTCATCCTGCAGGCTCAATGCCGACATCCCCATGAGCTTGTAGAGTTCAGGGGACTGGTCCGAAACCTTCAGGGCCTCTTTGAAAGACTGGATCGACTGTTCATAGGCCTTGCCCTGCAGGTGTCTGTAACCCTGCATGAGCCAGGCACGGTAGAGGTTCTGAAGGATGGTCGCATCGCCGGGAATCAGCTTCCTGGCCGATTCAAAGGACTGGACCGCCTCCTCGTAGGCCCCCTGGTCCATCAGGGAGACCCCCTCATTGTTCAACCGGACCCCTTCCTGGTCCAGATTCTCGGATGCAGAGATCTTCTCCGGGGCGCTGACCTGGGGCGTCACAGCCTCCTTTCCCGGAACAGGCGGGGTCAGCCGAGAGGCGATCTTCTGCACCGCCCTCTGGACCGTCTTCCGCTCACGGCTGAAGTCGTGAAAATAGGCCAGGTAAACCGCTGCGGTCAGAGAGAGGAGAAACAGGAACAGATAGACCCTGCTTGCCCGTGCGGAGGTCCCTGCCGGGGCGTGGGCTGCGGGCTCTTCTTCCTCCTTGATGATTTTCCGGGCGATACCCCGGTCCTTCATCTGCCTGTTCCGAAGTTCAACGATCCCTCCTCGGCTCTCCAGATCCTCTCTTAACTGATGGGCGCGGGCCGATACCATCCCTTTGGTCAGCGGAACGGGAAGGCTTGACAGGCGGGATAGAAGGTCTTCCCGCGATTTAAGAAATGAATGCTGCAACAGGAAATCAATGACCTTATCGTATGATAAGGGGTCCGAAAAACCCATGAGGAAGATGTCGCAGACCTGGTCGGTGGAAGCTGGTAAATCCCCTTTCATCCCGCAGACGGGGCAAAGTACCGTCTCCGGTTCAATCTTATTGGCACATTCTGGGCAATACACGGATAACCCCTTTATTTCCCATTGTTTTTCACATTCTAAACGATTCAGAGGAGAGAGTCAACCTCTCTATTATTGAGGTTCTCATCATAGAAACGACATCGTATTTCGAAACTATTAATAATGTCACCAGGGATTTAACATCAAATATTTATAGATAGTATCTAAGAATTGTATAAAAAAAATCTTGGGGACATTCTTGACCCCATGAAGGAATGTTGTTTTCTGTAGAAATAAGTCAACGTAATCAACAACGTTCCCGTCCCCAAAGTCCAAAAAATCCTACAGGCGGTTTCATGTTCTATGTTATAATAATAACAATGAGAAAATCCGTATATGAACGGGTCTACGGCCAGAACGAATTAAAGGAGATGATCTGCCGATGGCAGGGCGCAGAACATGTCCCTTCAAGGATCAGGATCATCACGGATACCTCGGATTTTTTTCATGTGGATTATGATGATGCGCTGATTCTGAATGACAGGCCTTATCTGATGCGGAACAATGAAAAGGAAGGCCGATTCGGTCTGAACGATGAACCCAAGTACTGGGTCCGGCATGCCGTTGACCTTCTCAGCGGAGAGATCAAGGTTATTAAAATGGTATTCCATGAAAAGTTCAAGATCCGCGTGGGGAAGATCACGTTCGACTGCATCCGGAGCCCCCTCAAGGAGGCCCGCATCCTCGGCATCGTGGAAGGTCATCCCCATTTCATGCAGGGGTTTGCCGTGAAGGATGCTGCCGGCAATATCATACGGATACTGGACTATATCCACGGAGCCAAGCTGTCCGACAAGATCCACGGAATGAGTCCCAGCCACGAGGATTATTTCTTCCATCATTTCCCGTCCGTGCTGAATGTCTATATCGAGATGGTGAAAGCCATCGGGTTTCTTCATAACCGGGGTGAAAAACACGGAGACATCCGGGGCGATCATCTGATTCTGGATAATCAGACAGGGAATTATCGATGGATCGACTTCGATTTCAATTATTTTCACAGGGAGAGTTTCGCAGGCTATGACCTTTTCGGCTTGGGCAATCTGCTGACTTACATTACCGCGCAGAAGTATCTGACATTACAGAATCTGGTGGAAAACGACTCGCCGGCGTTAAGGCATTTGACGCAGAACGACCTGAATGTCATCTTTCGCAATCGGGTTTCCAATCTGCAGAAGGTCTATCCCTATATACCCGACTCCCTGAATCTGATCCTGCTCCATTTTTCCCAGGGCGCCCATGTGTTCTACGAAAGCGCTTCTGAGCTGTTATCGGATCTGATGGAGGTGAAAAATGAACTACACTGATCAAAACACAGGAACCCTCTATTCTTCTGAAACCGAGAAGAATGATCCCCTGAATCCGGTCAAGGACAGGCATATCCTCATCGCCGTGGACGAATCCGAAAGTTCAAAACGCGCGGGGCTTTATGTGGCCGACTTTCTCGGCGACTCTCCCGGATTCCGGGCGACCATCCTCCATCTCATCTCCATCCCGGAGATGGATGAGTTCCGCTCGGATGAAGAACGGGAAAAATGGATAGCCCAGCGCCGGGATCATGTAAAGGCCATACTCGATACCTACCGACGCATGCTGATCCAGGCCGGATTCCCTGAGGAAAAGGTGGAAGTCCGGATTGTGGCGCGGGAGTGCCTCTCCATCGCCGAAGTCATTATTGAGGAACAGCACCGGTTGGGTTCCTGCACCGTGGTGGTTGCAAGACACAGGATCTCAAGGCAGGAGGAGTTCCTCTTCGGAAGCACGACCAACAAACTCCTGCACATGCCCAAAAGCTGCTCCCTCTGGATCATTGAGTAAACACCGTAGAACGTTGAGGGCGGAATCTTCCACCTTGACAACTCTTTCTGACAGAGCGTGAGCTTTCAATAAAACATGGCATCATCCCTCCGAAGACCTTCATTTTCTTCGGACCTCCCGGCGCCGGACAAGACCCATTTTGTCAAAACGATAGCGGGTATGCTTCCGTGGTGGTATATTGATATCTTACCCGGCATGTTTATGGCCGACGGCGTAGAGAGGTTAGGCGCCGATCTTCACGCGATGATGGAAAAAGCGAGAACCCTTTTGTTTTCAGAAAGAAGGAGACCACGAAGTTGAAGGTGAGCAACAAGACCCTACTCGGAAGCCTGCCGCATTTGCGTTCGATCTTCGGCGGAACAGACCTGGCACAGAAGTACGCCGGCGACAAGCCGCCACTGCGATCGGAATTGTTCAGCAGAGACCAGATGGAACAGCATGGCAAGATCCTGGCGGCCTCGCACAAGTTGACTCCGGGGCATGCGCCCGACCAGCTTCTATCGCGGCTTTCTGAGAATGAAGGCGTCCTGGTCTCTGCCCGCAACCTGCTGGCCGATGCTGTCAAGGCAGACCTCCGGATTACGCCGGCAGGCGAGTGGCTGCTCGACAACTTCTATCTGATCGAAGAACAGATCCGCACGGCCAGGAGGCACTTGCCGAAGGGTTACAGCCGGGAATTGCCGCGCTTGCTGAACGGCCCCTCGGAGGGGATTCCACGCGTCTATGACATTGCGCTGGAGACGATCTCTCATGGAGATGGCAGGGTGGACCCGGAAAATCTGAGCAGTTTCGTTGCAGCCTACCAGACGGTGAGCGTCCTGAAGCTGGGAGAATTGTGGGCGATCCCCATCATGCTGCGCCTGGCGCTGATTGAGAATCTCCGGCGCGTCGGGGCCCGGATCGCTGCCAACATGATCGAACGAAACCGCGCCGCCCAATGGGCGGAACAGATGACGGAGGTCGCGGAGAAGGACCCGAATAGCCTGATCCTGGTCATTGCGGACATGGTGCGGTCGGACCCGCCCATGGTGAGTTCGTTTGTTGCGGAATTTACCCGCCGGCTGCAGGGACAGAGCCCTGCTCTGGCATTGCCGCTCACCTGGATTGAGCAGAGGCTCTCCGAATTCGGCCTGACGATAGAGCAGTCGGTGCATTCGGAGAACCGGCAACAGGCCGCTGACCAGGTTTCCATAAGCAACAGCATCGGCAGCCTCCGTTTTCTGGGGGCGATGAATTGGATCGAGTTCGTAGAGAGGATGAGCTCGGTCGAACAGGTGTTGCGTGAGGACCCCGCCGGAGTCTATGGCAAGATGGATTTTGCCACCCGTGATCACTACCGTCACGTCGTGGAGAAGATAGCGAAGAGCAGCCGGTTATCGGAAGGCGAAGTGGCAGCCGAAGCGGTCCGGCTCGCTCATGAGAGCACGGCCAATAAAGACGGCGCTCGCGGCAGAGATGATCGCGAGGCTCATGTGGGCTATTACCTGATCGACAAGGGATCTCCGCAGCTTGAAGAGCTGGCACATGTGCGATTCTCTTTCTCCGGCGCCATTCGGAAAGCGGGTTCCCGGTTCCCTTTGCTCCTCTATCTGGGCACGATCACGCTCATGACGGCGATTTTCACCGGGGGGTTACTGACGAAGGCGCATAGTGATGGCTTACACAATGGGCTGCTCGTAATGACCGGTATCCTCTCATTGCTGTGTGCAAGTCAGCTCGCGGTTGCAGTGGTGAACTGGCTTGCGACATTGCTGGTCATTCCGCAGCCGCTGCCGAGAATGGACTACTCCAAAGGGATCCCGCCGGAATCGCGCACCCTGGCCGTGATCCCGACCATGCTCATAAGCGCTCAAAATATCGAGGACCTGATAGAGGCGCTGGAAGTCCGGTTTCTGGCAAATAGGGACGAGAACCTGCACTTCGGCCTGCTGACTGATTTTCAGGACGCGGCAGAGGAAACACTGCCGGAGGACGAACCGCTGTTGCTGCTGGCCCGGCAGAGAATTGAAGAACTGAATGAAAAGTACAGGAATGCAAAAGGCGATACGTTCTTCCTTTTTCACCGCCCTCGACGATGGAATGCCCGGGACCGGATCTGGATGGGTTATGAGCGCAAGAGAGGGAAGCTTGCGGATCTGAATGCCTTATTGCGCTGCAGGACGAATAACGCCCCCGCCTTCGGCGCCCCCTCTTATCTTAAGAGGGGGAAGGGGGAGTTAA
>MNYV01000039.1 GCA_001873285.1 Nitrospirae bacterium CG2_30_53_67 | reverse complement strand
CGGGGCAGACCGGTCCCCGAGTATCGCAACAATCCTCCAAACCTCTCAGCCGGGGATTATGCACACGAGTGGGCATATCAAGTCAGTCTTTTCGGGCGGTATATGGGATGGCTCCGGCCCGTGCTGTTGAGGCTTGCTTTTTCTTCCATCGGCCGGCAGTTCAGCCGGCTGAAGGCAGCGATCAAACAATGGAAATATCGGATCTCCTATTAGTGCGTAAATTGTTTTTGTGCAGTCGCAGCGGACCGGCCCGGTCCAGGACGCTCGGGAGATATCTATGGGTCTGCACCGTCGGCTTAATCCAGATCACCGCCTTTGTAGGCCTGGTTCAGGCTGAACCGAGGGTTGTTTTCCCCGAATTTGTAGATGTGTACGATCTGCATGAAATCACCGTTCGTGACCTGCCGCCCTCGCCCGGCAACCCTTTTGTCGACTCAGACCTCAGGGGTCATTACGAGGGCCCCGGGGGCGGCATCACCGAGCTGCGCGGTTTCTGTGACAGTAGGGACGGCTCCCTCTACCGGATCCGGTTTACGCCTCGCCGGGCGGGAGACTATGAGTTTCATCTCATTCTCGATTATCCGGGAGGAACATTTAAAACATCCGGACGCTTTCGTGCGAATTCGAGTTTCAGGCGCGGGTTTGTAAATATTGATCCTGAATACCCCAGGCGGCTCAAACTTGACGATGGATCCAGGCCTTATTTCGTCTCAAAAACAGCTTGGCTGCTCATGGGGAGTCGCCGGTGGCGCGAGTTCATTGATCTTGCTGCCGAGAATAATATAAATGTCCTTCGTTTCGGCCTTGAGGTCAATTACTATTACCAGCGAGTTGGGATCGACGTCTGGCCCTGGTCCGGAACAAGAGTAAATCCCGACTATTCTCGATTTGATTTGGCCACATGGCGAAAATTCGATGACGTCTTTAGATATGCCATGGAAAGAGGAGTCTATCTGGAGCCCGTGATTTTTACCTCAGTCCGGCGGAACCTGCGCTCCTACAAATACGGGATCCTTCCCGACCGGGAGATGGAACCTTACTGGCGGTATCTTATGTCGAGGTTGGGGGCGTACCCGAACATTGTATTCTTCCAGATCTTCAATGAGTTCGGCCGGAACAAACTTTACCAGACATACGCAGCCGAGTATCTTGAACGCATGAGCCCGTTTAACCATCTCATCACCACCTCGGCCGGGACGACAGACCGTGCCATTTGGCCCGAGCTGAAGTGGAACAAGCTGGCCGTCAACCATTCTTGTACATCAAGCGATCCCAGACGCCACGGTCTGAAGGACTATTACTACCGGGTCGGACGCTCTCTTTCACAAATCAACAAACCAGGATGGATCGACGAAAGCGGTCGGATTAGGCACGGAAACGTCGATCCTGTTTACCGCCGCAAAGAGTACTGGACCTGGAGTATGGCCGATGTTTACTGGAATTATCATTCCGAGGGGGGGTGCGAAGATATTGAGAAAATCGAACTTGGGCCGGCGGAAGACGTTGTTCGGTACATTCGCCCGTTCTGGGAGAAATATACGGAGTGGTGGAAAATGGAGGCCACCGATACCCTCGTTGAGGGCTATTCCGGTGTTGATTTTGTTTTTGCCAAGATTTCCAGAAACCCTGCAAAAAGCGTGCTTTATCTTGTGAATGAACGGAGCGGCGCCCGATCCGATCACAGTCGGATCCGTCTAAACCTGCCGACGGGGACCTACGGGGTCCAATATTATGAGCCGAGCCAAGGGATCTTTCACGATCAGCGTCTCCGTCTCATCGCACGCAGCACCGATGCCATCACGCTGGAGCCTCCGTCCTTTCAGGACGACCTGGTTGTCTTACTCATCCGGGAGTCGTAAGGTCGGACACCCGTGAACGACCGGGGCCTTTGCCGTAAAGAGGAACAACCTGGATCTCATGAAGAAAAAAGGGCGATTAGCCTACACCCGATTCCTGTGGGGGGCGGCGGTCCTTCTCTCGGTCTGGGGAGTGCTATGGCTCCACCAGGTTGATTTTTATTTCATGGACCACCCGGATCCAATCATAGAGGAACAGAACTTGACCTTGCCTTCAAACGGTCTGAGCCTGGCCGCAAGACTCTATCGACCAACAAACCGACAACCGGGCACGAAGCTCCCGGCGGTCGTTCTCCTGCACGGAACCAGTCCCAAAGGCTCTCACCTCTTCTTGTATCATATCCTGGCCGAACAACTCTGCCGTGGTGGAGCCATAGTTCTGGTCTATGACCAGAGGGGGTATGCGGCATCGCCCGATCCTCCGCTCGATAGCAACGGGGAGCCGGTTTTAGATTTTGTTGGCGACGCTATTCGTGCAGTTCGTTTCATAGCCTCTCAGCCTGAGGTCGATCCCTCCAAGGTCGTTCTCGTGGGGCACTCCTTTGGAGGTTCGGTGGCTATTGGTGTAGCTCATGAGCCGGGTATCAATCGGCTTCTACGGAGGATTGTCGTGATCAGTCCCGGCAGGGGTTGGCCCTATCAGGGAGATGAACGATTCACATTTCGCCGGAGGCGCCTCACGCAGGACATGGAATTGAATAGACCCATCCGATTGGAGACGATCAGGGCGCTCTATCGAGACTTTGAGGTGGAAACCTTGTTGGAACGAAAAAACATGATCTATGTAAGACTCGTTAATGGAGCAAGGGAGGAACAGGTAAAACCCCTAACCGGAATCTACGCGAAAATGTCTCCACCCAAGGACATCCGCATTATACCGGGGACGGGACACTACTTTAACACCAATTACTTGTTCAACCGGCTGGACCTCCCGATAAAAATCTTCCGCGCGGACAAGATCCAGGAATTGGCAAAGGCAATTGAGGGGTGAGCAGACATAGGGAGATAGCCGGGATCAAGCCTTGGTGATAAAAGGACCGACACATTCATTTTTTGCAAGCTTAAATTAACAGAACAGGAATGACCCTTTGAATAGATCCAGGAACTATTACATTCTTCTCGTGCTCGTAGTCGCTGCTGTATTGAGATTTTGGGGCATCCGGCATGGGTATCCTTTTTCCTATTATCCGGATGAACAGCACTTTATCAATCGGGCCGTCTCGTTCGGAAGCGGGGATTTCAACCCCCACTGGTTCCACAAGCCGGCCTTCCTGATGTATCTCTTATTCTTTGAATACGGTCTTTTCTATATCATTGGAAAGACCTTGGGGTATTTCTCCGATGTCGCCGCCTTTGCAGTCTATTATTTCAAAAATCCATGGCCCTTTATCCTGATCGGCAGGATGACCGTGACGCTATTCGGTATCGCGACAGTTTATGTGACTTACAGGATTGGGGAAAGATTCTGGTCAAAACGGGTGGGGCTTTACGCTTCTCTTCTGCTGGCGCTCTGTTATGGCCATATCTTTTCCGGTCAGGATGTGAAGGCCGATGTCCCCACAGCATTTTTTACCGTTCTTTCCGTGTACAATCTCCTCAGCATCGTCGAAAACGATTTTCAGGCAAAAGACTATATCCGCGCAGGGTTATTTGCCGGACTGGGTACGGCCACCAAGTATTATCCGATTGCACTCCTCCCGTGCATTCTGGCGGCGTCTCTTTACGAAATGTTTAGACGGAAGAAACTCCTGGTGTTTCGAAAATATATTTACGCTCTTATTTCATTCTGGGGGATTTACTTCCTATCTTCCCCTTATAATTTCCTGGACCCCCTGGGAAGAAAGGCAACCTTCGGGCAAATTGTGAAGATGTTTAATATGATATCTCCATACAAACTAAATCTGTACGCACCCTTCCAGGGGAAAGAGGAGGTTCTGGCAACCCGATATGAAAACCATTATCTCCTTAAATCCGTGTACAACTATATTCATGTATTATTCTCTCAAGAGGGCGCCGGGATCGTCATCGCGGTCATCTTTATCCTGGGTTTGATTTATATGTTCGCGAAACTGAGCATTAAAAACTCGATCCTTCTTTCTTTTCCGGTTATCTTTTCGGTTATTTCGATCATTACGAGTCCATCTTACACCGAAGTCCGGCATCAGTTGATCATCTATCCCTTCCTCTCCATTGCCGGGGCGTTTGCATTGTCTCAATTTTTTAAAAAGCTCGATAATCAGCGGTCCGCAAGTCTCTTATTAACCATCGCTCTCCTTTTTCCTTTGTATCACGTGGTAAGAAATAATATATTGGTGTCCAAGACCGATACAAGATCTCTGGCCAGAAACTGGATTGAAGCCAATATACCGGCCGGCACAAAACTATTGCTTGCAGAGGGCGCTGCCGTATTGAGGATGAACAGGGGAAACATCCAAGAATTTTATGAAAAGGCGAAACGCAGGCAAGGAGAAGACGGCCAGTTCACAAAACATCTGGTAAGATATTATGATCTCAAGATGCAGTCGGCTGAAGGAATAACCTACGATATAAAAGAGATCCGCTTTCCCTGGTGGCGGGGAAAGGAAATCGTGTCTGGAGAAACCATCGCGGACACGGAATACGACAGGGACATGGCGAATCCGCTGAAAACGGTCGGTGTGAATGATTATGGCTACTATGTAGGCCAGGGGTATAGGTACGCTGTAACGAGCAGTGATCATTACGAATCATTCGTTGATGGAGATAATCATAGATTGAAAGGCTTTCCTTCTTTCAGGAAATTTTATCATGATCTATTCACCAAAGGGAAACTGGTGAAGGAATTTAATGCGGATGAGCTTAATCTCCCGGGGCCCACGGTGAAGGTCATTCAATTAAAATAGCGAGGATGCGCATGTCTATCCTGATATTCTTCGTCTCACTCTTTTTGATTCTATACACCTATCTTCTCTATCCGCTCCTTCTTTTTTTATTGGCGCGGTTCAAAAGGGAAAAACCCGAGATCCCTGTCAGTCCTGAAGACTTACCCTCAGTATCGGTCATCATTGCGGCCTATAACGAAGAGGCGGTGATTGAGAAAAAGATCAGGAATGCGCTGGAACTGGATTACCCGAAGGATAAGATAGAAATATTGATCGGTTCCGATGGGTCTACTGACAAAACGGATGAGATCTGCATGCAGTATGAGGACCAGATCAGGTTTTACAGGCTGGAGCCTCGTCAGGGAAAGTCCAATGTATTAAATACCCTCGTCCCTCTTG
>MNYV01000038.1 GCA_001873285.1 Nitrospirae bacterium CG2_30_53_67 | reverse complement strand
TAGCGCGGAAAGACTGTCCCTGGCCCCTTCAGGATAACGGACCCGGATCAGGTAGCCGTCCTCACCCGGGACCCGCAGGACCGAGGCCGGACCGCCTTTGAGGGCCTCTGTGAGCTGGCGGCTGATCTCCAGGGGACCTACGCCGTACCGGCTCGATTTTTCCACGTTGATGGTCAGGAGGAGTTGCCGCTTGTCCAGGGTCCAGGAGCGCGTCACCGTGGTCAGGCCCCGAACCTTCCGGAGCCTCTCCGCCGCCTGATCGGCCAGGGCGTCCAGCACCTTGGGATCGGGGCCGGAGATCATCACGTCCACGGGCGCGCTGATCGAGGAGAGGGGCGTGGCCCCGAAATCATAGACGTCCAGGGACTTGAGTCCGGGGATTCCGGCGGCCTGTTTACGGATATCCTCCTCCAACTGCCAGATGGTCTTGTCCCGGTGAAAGCGATCCACGAAGTGCACGGTCATGAGCCCCTGCTGCGGGATCCGTCCGGTACCGAAGCTGATGACGCCGATCTCGGATCCCACGGTCGTGGAGATATTCTCCATCCCCGGCATCTTTTTCAGAATGGCCTCGATCTTTTCCGCGGCCGCCTCGGTCGCGGGCAGGGAGGCGTCGGATTCAGTCTCAAAGGCGATCTTGATGATCCCCGTGTCCATGGGCGGCATCAGGTCCCGTCCGGCAAGGGGTATCTGCTTCATGCTGACCACGAAGAGGACGATGATGGGGAGGATAAAGAGGATTTTGTGCCGCAGGGCCGTATGGATCAGGCCGGCGAAAAAATTCCGGATCGGGTCCACCACGAAACGTCCGAAGAGCGCCGTGACCCGTTCCAGCCGGGTCTTCTCGGATGAGGCCCGCACCAGGTAAGGGGCCAGAAGGGGGATCACCGTCACCGAGACGATGTAGCTGGAAAGGAGGGCGAGGGAGAGGACCACCGTGAACTGCCTCAGGATCTTCTGGACGTAGCCGCCGCTGAACATGATCGGCACCAGCACGATCACCGTGGTAAAGGTGCCGGCCCAGTCGGCCAGGAGGATTTCGTTGAGGCCGTCCACCACGGCCTTGTAGATCGGCTTTCCCAACTGGTGGAAGTGCCGCTCGATATTCTCGATCACCACAATGGCATCATCCAGGAGGAGTCCCACGGCCACGATCACTGCGGTCAGGGTGACGATGTTCAGCTCGTAGCCGAAGAGATACATGGCCGCAAAGGTGAGAAAATAGGTAAAGGGGATGGAGATGGCCGCGAGGATCGAGATCCGGGTGCTGGCGAGGATCAGGAAGATCACGGCCAGGGTCATGATGACGGCATCCCGCAGGGCGTCGACCATGTTCGACACGCTGGTACGGATGATGGTCCGCTGGGTGTCGGCCGTTTCCATGGAGAGTTCCGGATATTTTGCCTGAATCTCGGGCAGGGCGTTCTCCACCGCGGCGATGGTGGTGGTGACATGACCCTTCTCCGGCCGCATGATGTTCAGACCGATCGCAGATCTCCCGTTCCCTCGGTAGAGGGACTGCCGTTCCTGGTAGGAGGTCAAGACCGCGGCCACGTCCCGCAGGTGGACCTCGCCCCCGGCCTCATGACCGACCACGATCTCTTCGAGCTCGGCCTTGCGGAGCCGCTCCCCCTCGGTCTTGACCAGGAACTGGCTCCCCCTCCGGATGATGAGCCCGTTGGGGATGTTCAGATTCTGGGCGCGGATGGATAGAAGCACCTCCTCGAGAGAGAGACCGTGGGCATGGAGTCTCCTCGGATCGATCTCCACCGTAACCTCCGGGAAGTAGCCGCCGAAGATCTCGACGTTGGCCACATCCGGAATCCGGAGGAAGTCCTCTCGGATCTCGTTGTCGGCCAATTGCCGCACCTTCGAAAGGTCGAGATGGCTGCCCGGACGGGGGCTCAGGGCCAGGGTGAAGACCGGCGAGGTCGCGTCGCTTACCCGAAAGATCTCCGGGGGGAGGATGTCCTGCGGAAGCCTGGAGGCGATACGCTGAAGGACATTGGCCACGTCCGTGGCCGCGGCGTCCAGGCCCTTCTCGTATTGGAATTCCACACTCACCGCTGCGATCTCATCCTGGCTCACCGAACGCACCTTGCGGACCAGGTCCACGGTGGCCAGTTCCTTCTCCACGGTCCGGGTCACCTTGTCTTCCACGTCCTCGGCCGAGGCCCCGGGTTCGGGGATGACGACCGAGATCACCGGGTAGTTCGCGTCGGGAAAGAGGTTGAGAGGCATGGACTTGAACCCGATGAATCCCATGGCCACGGCCAGCAGGATGATGGAGGTGATGAGGTGCGGCCGTTCGAGATAGGCCTCGATGAAGCTCTTCTTCTTTTTGGTATTCTCCGGGTCCGTCATGATTTCGCCTTCTAATTAGCATTTAGGTAACCCCCCCGGCTCTGCCGGGGGACTCTTAGAGTTTAGCCATTCCGGGAGTATGCAGTTAACCGAAATGCTTTACCCCTCACCCTTGCCCTCTCCCACAAGGGGAGAGGGAACTGCCATTGGGCCTCCCCTCCCTGGATGGGAGGGTGTTTTTAACCGTTTGCGAATAGGCCCCTTTGAGGGGCCGGCAAACGTCAAGCCTCCGGCTTTGCCGGAGGTTGATGACTGTAAGGTTTTCATTTCGATGGACGCTTCACGAAGCCGTTAAATCTCGTCTCCCACGACCCGTACCTTCTCCCCCTCGTGCAGTCTCAGCAGAGCGCTCTCCTGTGCCGTCACCACACGAGCCTTGTCCGGGATCTTGCCGCGGACCACGGCCCATTCCGGCCCCCGGGAAAGGAGCGATACCTTTTCGATGTGGATGGTTTCATCGTCGTTGATCAGATAGAGATAGACCGCATCCGTGTTTTCCAGCAGGGCGCCCGTGGGTACCCGCCACCCTTCGTCCCTTCCGGTCACAAGATCCACGTCAAGGGTGGCCCCGGTCGGGAGGTCAAAGGGCCTGGTTTTGATGTCGATCTCTACAATGATCAGGGTCCCCTGACGCACCGCCGGGTGGACCCGGCTGACACGGCAGGGAATGCTCCCCTCCCCTCCGGATCCGCCGGACAAGAACGCCTCTCCTCCGGCCCTGAGTTTGGGAAAGAGGTCTTGCGGCACATTGACCGATACGAAATAGCCGAGGTCCGGCGCTTCCATCGCGAGGACCGGTTTTCCGGGCACGGCGAGGCCGCCGGGATCGGCGAGCCGTGTTGTAACCACCCCGTCAAAAGGGGCGATGATCCGGGTATAGGAGAGGTCGGTCTCCGCGGCATGGAGCGCCTTTTCCAGACTGGTCATCCGGGCCAGGGCCGCGTCCCGCTCCGTGAGGGAATGGTCCAGGGCCTCCTGACTGACGGCCTTGGCCGCGAACAAGCTCTGGTCCCGCTGGTAGACCGCCTCCTGTGCGGCCAGTGCGGTTCGGGCTGCAGCGAGATCGGCCCTGAGTCCCGCGGCCTTGTCCCTCTCGGGCCGGTCATCTAAGAGAGCGAGGAGGTCTCCTTTTTGAACCGTTGCACCCTCCCGCACCCGCACCTCTACGAGATGGCCCGTCACCCTGGGGGCGAGGTCCGTGGAATTCTTTGCCGACAGCGTTCCCAGAAACCGTTGGGTTTCAGGAAATGTCCCCTGCATGGCCTGGGCCGCCTCCACGGCAGGGACGACTTCCACGGGCGTGGGCGCCTGGGCGAGTTGGGACTTCTTGTGCATGATGATGAGGATTCCTGCCAGAATCAGCAGGAGAACCGCGGCGATCCCGATGATTTTCTTCTTCATGATCCCGTCCTTTTTTATTACGAAGTATTGTCAAAATATAACCACAGAGCGCACAGAGAAAAGCCTTTACCGACACAAAGGCGCCAAAAAAACTATTCATCAATGGTTCCCGCTGCGAGCCGGTAGTCCACGGCCGCCTTCTGCATGTCAAAAAGGGCGGAGAGTTCATTGGCCCGGGCCGCAAGCCAGGCCCCCTGGGCCAGGAGGCTGTCGGTGACGGTGCCTGCTCCCTTTCGGTAGCGGAGATCTTCGATCCGGAATGTCTCCTCGGCCGTGGCTCGTGCGGACGCGGCCACCTCGAAACGGTGTCCGGACTCCCGCACATTGGATACGGCATGCATGACCTCGGTACTGGCGTTCAGCCTCGTCTGCCGCAGATCTTCCTCGGCGGCGACAAGTCGCGCCTTGGCCTGCCCGACTTCCGCTGCAATGGCGCCCCCGCTGAAGAGATTCAGATTCATGGCGACTCCCCCGGACCAGACCTCTTCGTCCCCCTCGCCGCTGCTTCCGGCCCTTTTACCGTAGTCTCCGACCAAGTCCACGGAAGGAAGATGAAGTCCTTTTGCAAGTTCCAGATCGGCCTCGGCTTTTTTGGCCTCTCGGATCGCCCTTTGAACATCCGGACGGTTCTCGATGATTGCTTCCGCCTTGACGCCTTCGGCTGGAACGGTCCCCGGATCAGGGGGCGAAAGCGTGCCCACGGCCTCGGGCTCCCGGGACGGGTCCCACCCCAGAAGCAGGGCCAGGGTCTGTCTCGAGCGCCTCTCATCTTCGCGGCTCTGGATCAGGGCCTGTTTCTGTTCGGCCGCCTGGGTCTCCATGCGCATCAGGTCCACCGGCGCAATTCGTCCCACCTTGAGCTTGACCGCGGCATCATCTCTGGACTTTTCCAGGGCGGAAAGCGTCTCCTCTTCCGCCGCAATCAATCCGTTGAGATAGAGGATACGGTTAAAGACATTGGTCACATCGGCAATCAGGTCCTGGGTCGTGAGCCTGAGCCCTGATTCGGAGATGGCCCTGGAAAGTCCGGCCACGGTCACTTGATTTTTTAGCCGCCCGCCTTCATAGAGGGGGATCCGAAAGGTCACGCCTGCTCCGTATTGATCTCGGCTGAAGACCGGGGGCTCCCCGCCGAAACTCTTGATGGGGATGACCGCTTGGGGATCGCTCAACCTCGTGGCCCGGGCATACAGGTTGACCTGGGGAAGCCTTCTTCCCTGGGCGGCCCTCCTGCCCTGCCTCGCGGCCTCAACGTCACTGCGGCTCGAGGCGATCAGGGGGCTCTGGGTAAGGGCGGCATCGAGGGCCTGATCCAGGGTCAGGGTCTCCCCGGCGTCGGAGGTGACCGGATGCAGGAGGATCAGGCAGGACAGGACGGCAAGCATAGGTCGTGACATACGGAGACTCCCTCTCATGATTTCACTTTCAATCGCTTCAGCATACGAGCCGAGGTCGTGATTTCATTCTTGACGATCTCCTGGGCCAGATCGAGGATTTGGAATACTTCGGGATGGCGAACGCTGTAGTAGTTGCTTGCCCCTTCTTTGCGCAGGTCCACGATCCCGGCATGTCTTAAGAAAGCAAGATGCTTGGAAAGATTGGACTGCTCTTCTTTGAGAACGGGGATGATCTCGCAGACGCACCGCTCCCCCTGTCTGAGAAGTTCCAGGATCTGCATCCGGGTCGGTTGGGAAACCGCCTTTAGAACCATAGCCTTACGGACCACGATATCCTGCATGTTCTCTCCTTTTGCAATATTTTTATATGAATATTTACTCATATTCTCCATTTGTCAAGACCTTTGCATCATTTTTTTGCTATTGCGGACCTGCCTGCTGCATGTGCCGCCCCTCACGCCCCATCCCGGTCCTTATGATCAGATGAGAAGGGCAACGGGATGTTGCTCTCTACAGAGAAGCCCGAGGATAAATGGAACCCTGTTAATGAATCCTAGAGGAACCGGCCCCAGAGGAGTTTTACAGATGCGCCCAGGAGGACGAGGCTTCCATTTTCATGTCGCTTTTTCGTTCTGATCTTTATCATTTCAACAACTCCTTCGCCATGACATCGAAATCAAATTCACCGCTGAAGGGTATCGACGGATTTCCCATATGCAGTCTTCAACACCCTGAGAGGATTACGCCCGCCGAGGAGAGGGTATCCCCGATAACGTGCAGCCAGGCGCTCCGGACATTCAGGTCGTGATGGGCGTCTCCGAGAATCCACGCCATCATCAGGTTGCCCGCAAACCCGGCCGCGGCGATACCCAGCATGAGAGTGGAATCCACTTCCGGCGGTGATCCAAGACGCCTGTAGGCCTCCACGAAGATGAAGGCCGCAATTAGGACCAGACTGACACCGTTAATCAGGGCCGCGAGGATCCCGATCCTCTGGTAGCCGAAGGTGGCCCTGTGGTCCGGGGCCCGGCGCATGATCATCCCTGCCGTCAGACTCAGAGCGAGCGACAAACCGTCAATGAGAACGTGGCCGGCGTCACTCAGGAGGGCAAGGCTGCGGCTCATGATCCCCCCGATCACCTCTCCGACGAGAATGATCAGGGTAATCATGAATGCCCGGAAGAGTCTATTTGTCAGTGCCGTCCCTTTCATTTCGTACCTGCCGTTCCATCCGCCGTCACTACAGGACGACAAAGATGTAGCTTAATGAATAATAGATCCCCACCCCGATGAAGATCACCCCCGTGATCCGACGCGCCCAGACCTCGATCCGGGTGATCCGGTCGAAGATCCTACTCACGGACCGCGCTCCCTGGGCGATGAGGATCGCGAAGACCAAGACCGGAAGGCCGGTGCCCATGCCGTAGAGGCCGGGCAAAATCATGCCGGATCCGTACTTGATCGAGAGGGGGATCAGGCTCCCGAAGAAGAGGGCCGCGGAGACCGGGCAGAAAGAGAGGGCGAAGACGGCCCCGAGGAGGCCCGCTCCCCAGAGTCCTGACGTGTCGATCCGCTTCTGCATCTTGAGCGCCATGCCTGCGCCGCCCACATTCAACTGTATCAGCTCCAGCAGGGCCATGCCCACCAGGATCAGGATCGGCCCCAGGAGCTTGTTCATATACTTCTGGAGCCAGTGGGAGAGGATCGGCGCCGAAAGCAGGCTTGAGACCAGGAGCAGACCCAGGACCATGTAGGTGAGCGCCCGGCCCAGGGAATAGACCACGCCCGCCGCAAGGACCCGGCGGGGCCTGCCGATCTGCTTTCCCACATAGGAGACCGCGGCAATGTTGGTCGCGAGGGGACAGGGGCTGAGTGAGGTGAGGACCCCCAGCCACAGGGCGCTCGCGCTCCCCAAAAAGATACCGTTCATCAGTCAGATCCCAGGAGATAGGCTCGGGTCTCCTCCTGCACGTAGGAGAAGAAGGCCTCCTTGTCACCGGCCAGATCCCATATCTTTTGGAGGTTTTTCCACCGTGTCTGCTCCCCGTTTTTCACCTCCGACACGATCAGGGACTTGGTCCTGAGCTCATAGTCCCGGACATAGTGTTCGTTTTCCCGTTCATCCACATTGATCACGCGCCATTCCAGGCGTCCCGAGGCGAGCTCCCCGGGAAATGCGCTCATCAGGGACTCCCCGGCGTAGGCCTCGAACTTCCGGCACGTGGGACAGCGCATGGTCCCGTGGAAGTAATAGACCACCACCCGGTCCGGTATTTCGGGACGATCCTGTAATGTGCCCGGAGCATCGGCCGAAGGCACGGTCTCTTTGACAGGATCCCTGTTCGCAGCCTGTCCGTTATTCGGGTTCCGGGCGACCTCCCCCGCTGCCAGATAGACCAGGCTCCCGGCCACGAAGAGTAAAAGCAGTGTAGTAATGATCCTCTTGGTACTCATATCACTCCCCTTTGACTGGGTTTACTGAAGCACTTCCCTGATTTCGCCTACGGTCGCGACCTTGCCCGAGATCTTGACCTCCCCGTCCACCACCAGGGCCGGGGTCATCATGACGCCGAACCCCATAATGACCTTGATGTCCGAGACCTTTTCGATCTCATACTCCAGGCCGAGTTCCTCCGCGGCCTGACGGGTGTTGGCCTCGAGCTTCTTGCAGTTGGGGCACCCAGGCCCGAGAATCTGAAACTTTTTCATGATTTATTCCTCCTTTGAAATACGTATTGTGAAAGATATAACCAGAGTACACAGAGAAAAGCCTTTACCGCCACAAAGGCGCCAAAAAAACTATTCAGCCACGAATGGGCACAAATAAATAACAACCGTTTCTTTGTGTAGATTTGTGTTCATTCGTGGCAAATCCGATCAATCCACCGGCTTCCTCCCACCTACACCCCCAATCCAGCGCAGATCTCAAGGAGCGCATCTTTGAACCGCTGAAACTCCCCCTCAAAAACGGGCGTGCAGAGTGAGACAGGAAGCTCTCCGGCATGCACTTTCACCGCGAAGGCCAGACACGTGGCCTCGCCGCAGGACCGGCAGTTGGTCCGGGGGAGCCGCTTGTAGATCTCCAGGGCAGGGGGCTTTTTCCGCATCTCGTAGGAGGGTTCGATCTCGTGGCGCCGGGCCCAGGTCTCGTTCACGCGTCGACTGATCATCTCCAACACGCGCCAGGCATCCACGATCTCGTCGGCCTTGGCCACGGCGATCCCCCTCGGTGTGAGGCAGATCATCCGGTAGTCTTCCATGAAGGTCAGCGTCTGGCCCTGGGGATTGTAGAAGACCTCCTTCATCTCAGTGTTCAGATAGGGGAAGACCGCGCCCATGTCGCCCGAGACATCGGCGAGGATACGGATCTTGGTCGGGTCCGCCACACAGGGTGCAAGAAGTGTGATCGCGGCTCGGATAAAAGGCTGCTCCGCGAATCGGGGCGGATCTTCCCCCGGTATCGGGATCTTCGATGGACGGTGCTCCACCCATCCGGAACAGGGGATCTCCACGCCGGCCCGCCGGAAAAGGGCCATCCGGGTCTCCCCGTCCATGACCAGGGCGGGCTCCCCCACCAGGGCATACCCGGGCGCAGGAGAGATCAGCTCATAGGCAAGACCCAAGGCATCGAGCCTCCCTTTCATCTCCCGAAATTCTTTTTCCGACTGAAAGGTCGCGGCCATCTTCATGGGAGATCCCTCATCCGAAAACGCTGCCGTAGACCATTCCCGTGAAGGTGGCCATGATCACCACCAGGGAGACAAAGACCACGGTCTTTTGGGTTCCAAGTATGCTTCGGATCACGAGCATGTTCGGAAGACTCAGCGCCGGTCCCGCGAGCAGAAGGGCCAGGGCCGGTCCCTGCCCCATGCCGTTCCCCAGGAGCCCCTCGAGGATCGGCACCTCGGTCAGGGTGGCGAAATACATGAAGGTCCCGACAAAGGAGGCGAAAAAATTGGAGGCAAAGGAGTTGCCTCCCACGGCCCGGCTCACCCACTCAGACGGGATCAACCCTTCATGGCCCGGTCTTCCGAGCAGGGCGCCCGCGATCAGCACCCCGATCAGGAGAAGGGGCAGGATCTGCTTGGCAAATCCCCATGAGGCCTGGAACCACTCGCCCCCTTCACCCGGATCCCGGGCCGTGATCACCGAGAGTCCCAAGACCCCGGCCACAAAAGGAATCATGGACTCATGAGGGACCAGGAATGCCAGGACCGCGGCAGGCAGGGAGGCAAGCAGCACGGTTCGGGCCTTAAACCCGAACCAGATGACCAGGATCAGGGCCAGCAGTACTGAGAAGAGAGAGGTGATGGCCCACCTGTCCGCGTAGATCGCATGCCAGAGGCCGGTCGTCTCATCGGGTCTTCCCCAGTTGGCAAAGACCAAAATCCCGACCATAACTGCGAAGTAGAGGGCGTTCTGGTAGAGGGGCCGCGCCGGCTCGCCATCGGGCATGACCGCCTCGGCCCCGGCCTTTTCCAGCTCTTCCCCTCGGAAAATGAGGTGCATGAAAAGGCCGATGATCACGCTGAAGAGGATCGCTCCCACGGCGCGCGCTACGCCCAGATGGATTCCCAAAACCCGGGCCGTGAGTACGATGGCCAGGACATTGATGGCCGGCCCCGAATAGAGGAAGGCCGTGGCCGGCCCGAGCCCCGCTCCCATGCGGTAGATCCCGGCAAAAAGGGGAAGGACCGTGCAGGAGCAGACAGCGAGGATCGTGCCCGAGACAGAAGCCACGCCGTAAGCCAGAACCTTGTTGGCCCGGGCCCCCAGGTACCGGATCACCGAGGCCTGGCTCACAAAGACACCGATCGCGCCCGCAATGAAAAAGGCGGGGACCAGGCAGAGAAGCACGTGTTCCCGGGCATACCACTTGGCCAGATAAAACGCTTCGGTCACGGAGTGATCGAAACGCTCAGAGCCCACGGGCAGGTAGTAGAAGCCGAGAAACACGGCGACAATCAGCGCAAGTATCCTTCCTTCCTGTTTCCAATCCATGACGCGCTCCTTTGCTGCGGACCCTACTGAATCATACAGCCTCGGTGCGGGAGCCCCCGGTCCCATCCGGCCTGGCCCAGAGAAGCAGGGTGGAGCTCATGACCACGGTAATGCACCCGCCTTCCTGAAAGATCACCGCCAGGACCGGGGTGAGCAGGCCTATGCTTCCGAGAGTAAGCCCGATAACATTGTAGATAATTGAAAAGAAGATGTTCATCTTGATCCGCCGGATCACCTTTTTGGACATCCAAATGAATTCCGCGACCCGGGAGAGGTCATCGGTCATGAGGGTCACATCCGCGGTATCAATGGCCACGTCCGTGCCCCCGGCGCCCATGGCGATCCCCACATCGGCCAGGGCCAGCGCCGGGGCGTCGTTGATCCCGTCTCCGATCATCCCGACCTTCTGCCCCTCGCTCTGGAGACGCTTGACATACTCCTGCTTCTGCTCCGGCAGAAGCCCGGCCCGGAAATCATCCACACCAATCTCGGCAGCCACGGCCCTGGCCACCCGCGGGTTATCCCCTGTGAGCATGGTGATGTTGCGGATGCCCATGGCCTTCAAGGAAACGATGGACTGTACGGTCTCCGGACGGATCTCGTCGGCAACGGAGATCAGCCCCATGGGATGTGCATTGTCGGCCACCAGGATCACGGTCCTCCCCAGTTCCACATGGTGGGAAATTAGCGAGGCGATCTCTTCTCCCAGGGCAATCCCTTTCCCCTGCAGGAACTCACGGTTCCCGACCAGAAGATCCTTGCCTGCCCAGTGCGCTGTGACGCCCCTTCCGCTTTCAACCCTGAATTTCTCAGGGTCGGGGACCTGGATCTTCTCCTCTCTGGCCCTGTCAAGCACGGCGCGGGCCAGCGGATGTTCCGAGTATTTTTCGGCGATGGATGCGAGCCGGAGCACATCTTCTTTGAGCACCCCGTTCAAGGCCACAACCTCCATGACCCTGGGCCTTCCGAGGGTGAAGGTCCCGGTCTTGTCCACGAGAAGGGTCTCGATCTTTCCGGCCAGCTCCAGAAAGATGCCGCCCTTGATCAGCACGGCACGCCGGGCCATGTTGGCGATCCCCGCGGTCACGGCCGTGGGCGTGGCAATGGCAAAGGCGCACGGGCAGGCCACGAGCAGGATCGAGACCGAGACCTTGATGTCCCCGGAGGTGAAAAAGCCGATCACCGCGAGCACGAGCACCGTGGGTAGGAACCAGACCGTGAACCGGTCGGCCATGTTCTGGATCGGGGCACGGGTCCTCTGCGCCTCTTCCACCAGATGCACGATCCGGGCCAGGGTGGTGTCCTCGCCGGTCTTGGTGGTCTCGATCTCAAGACGGCCTGCCTCGTTCAGGGAACCGGAGAAAACCTCGCTCCCGATGAATTTCTCCACGGGCATGGATTCCCCGGTGATGGGGGCCTGATTCACACTGCTTGCCCCTGCCGTCACCATCCCGTCCACGGGGATCCGTTCCCCGGGCCGTACGATGACGATGTCCCCGACCCGGACCTCGCTCGCGGGCATGGAGATCTCCTCATCCCCGCGGCGGACCGTGGCCATTCTCGGTGCGAGATCGAGCAGGTTCCGGATGTGCAGCCGGTTCTTGTCCAGGGTGTAGGCCTCGAGCGCCCCGGAGACCGACATGATGAAGACGATCAGGGCCGCGGCCCGGAATTCTCCGATGGCGATCGTTGCCGTCAGGGCCACGGCCACAAAGACATTCACGGTGATCCGACGTTTCAGGATATCCCCGAAGCCCTCAACAAACCGGGTGTAGCCGCCGAACAGGGCCGCGGTCAGGGCGATCCCCTTGTGCCAGAAGGGATGCCCGATCTCCCAGAAATCCAGCGCCCAACTGATCAGGATCAGGATCCCGACCATCGCCGGGATAAAGGCAAGAACGGCAATCTCCCGGAACCGGACAGATGTATCCCTATGATTTTCATTCTTCACGTCAGAATGCTCCATTAATAACCCAACCCAGACAAACTCGAACCCGTTTGCCACGAAGACACGAAGGCACGAAAAAACTTATGGGTCTTCGCGCAATTGTGTGGGTACATTTTGAAACACACCATGTCATTCCCCGACTGGATCGGGGAATCCAGATATTAAATCCTCATACAAATCTTTCCAATCCGGATTCGACTTTTCAATTTTACTTTTTTACTTTGTCTGTTCTCTTTTTTTTGTTTTCGGCTTTTTTTTCACCTTCTTCTTTTGCCGGCCCGCAGCAGCTTGACCCCGGCCCGCAGCATCCGCCGCTCCTGGTCATGGACTCCTTGATGAAAGCAAACAACCCTCTTTTCTTTTTTACTTCTTCCATACTTTTCTCCTTTGTTAGATATCGGCCGCTTCCACAGATTCAGAACGGCCATTGAAAAGTGCATGTTCTGTTTTTCTCGCAAACCAGACCAGGACCAGCATGACCGGCACCTCGATCAGCGGGCCGATGACCGTGGCGAGTGCCACGGTCGGATTGAACGCGGTGATCGCAATGGCGATGGCGATCTCGAAATCTCTTCCCGTGGCGTTGAACCCCACGGCCACGGCATCCTTGTAATTGAGCCCCAGTTTCCACCCCGTAAGATAAACGACCACGAACATGATCCAGAAGAAGATCGTCATGGGAATGGCCATCTGGACGATGAGGAACGGTTTTTCAAGAATAAGATCGCCCTTAAGGGCGAACATGACAATTAAGGTAAATAAGAGCCCGATAATTGAAAGGGTATCCAGATAAAACTTGAGATTATGGAACCATTCCTCGCCGAAGCGCTTCACGCCGAGGAACCTCGTAAGCATTCCCGCGACAAGAGGGATGCCGAGATAGAGCAGCACGCTCTCTCCCACCACCCACACATCGAAATGAATCTCTCCGAGGAGCAGCTTTGCATAGACGGGGATCAGCAGCATCTGAATGATGGAGTTCAGCGCCACGAGGATGATGGCCAGAGGACCGTTACCCGCCGAGAGATAGGTGAAGACGATCACCATCGCGATGCAGGGGGCGAGCCCGTACAGCACGAGCCCTGTGTACAGGTCTGGCTCGCCGCTTAAAAATATCTTTGCAAGCAGCAGCATGAAGAATGGGGCGACAGCATAGTTAAAGAATACCACGATCAGGAGCTGTTTCGGCGAGCGTGTTGCCTTACCCAGGTCCTCGAATTTTATGTTCGCCATTGCGGGGTACATCATCATGAAGAGCCCGATGACCACGCCGAGGGCAAGGGTATTTCCTATGCTGAATTCGTAAGTCCCGTGAAAGATGGATTTAATCGCATCGATCGGCGGGGTGAGTTGGAAGTTGGAGATCCCGTACCATTTGCCGATAGCGATCCCGATCACCATGCTGACGATGACGAATACCGGGAGCAGCCGGAAGTTGTGAATTTTCTCAAAAACCTTTCGGAACATGGGCGCCTCCTATCATCATGTTTCAACAAAACTACCGTCCCAGGACATCAGGCAGGGTTTTCACAAACTCCATGATCTCATCCCGCACGCGGCGGTAATGGGCCAGGGCTTCCTCCTCGGTCCGGGCCCCTTGGGCCAGTCTGGGGGGGTCATCAAAGCTGCGATGGATGATTTTCGCATTTCCCGGAAAAAGCGGGCAGCTCTCCCGGGCTTGGTCGCAGACCGTGATCACAAAATCGAACTTGAGATCCTTGAGTTCGCTCACGTGCTTGGAGCGGTGACGGGAGATGTCCACGCCCGCCTCGGCCATGACGGCCACGGCCCTGGGATTCAACCCGTGTATTTCGATCCCCGCCGAATAGGGCTCAATCCGATCACTGAGGAAGCGCCGGGCCCACCCTTCGGCCATCTGGCTGCGGCAGGAGTTCCCCGTGCAGAGGAAGAGGACCTTCAGCTTTTTTGCTGGAGCCTGCATACGGTCTCCGGATCCATTTTCAGGATTTGCTTCAAGTGTTTGGCGTCATCCCGGATCTTCTGATCCTTTGCCACGGTATTGCAGATCCATTCGATGGCGGCCCGCGCCGATGACGGCGCCTCATCTCCGGCCAGACTGTAATGTATCCAGCGGCCGTCTTTGCGGCACTCCACGAGGCGGGCCTGCCTTAGGATCTGCATATGTTTTGAGACCGTAGAGGGCGCCAACCTTAGAAGTTCTATGATCTGGCAGACACAGAGCTCCCGCCCGCGAAGCGCCGCAAGCGCCCGGACCCGGTTCTCATCGGACAGGGCCCTTGTGATGTCCATGAAGTTCCGCATTACCGTCTCCTATAATTCGCCAGATAACGAATTATTACACGCTTTTATTCCGCAGGTCAAGCCTTTTTTCTTCGCCTTTTTCTTCTTCGATTCTTAAGGTTGGTCGTGATTCTTTCTG
>MNYV01000037.1:17260-17802 GCA_001873285.1 Nitrospirae bacterium CG2_30_53_67 | reverse complement strand
TGAAGAGGGCCATCCATGAAAACAAGGATTGAAACAAAAGATACTGCATATCCTCGTAGATGATCTTATCTGGGTTGAAGAGGGCCATCCATGAAAACAAGGATTGAAACGGTATATTCCGCTTTCGGAGGCGGAATATGCCGAACGGTTGAAGAGGGCCATCCATGAAAACAAGGATTGAAACAGGCGGATTGATCCTTCACAAATCCCCGGAGAGTTCGTTGAAGAGGGCCATCCATGAAAACAAGGATTGAAACTCAGTCAGATGAAAGGACTGTATCTGTATGAAAAGGTTGAAGAGGGCCATCCATGAAAACAAGGATTGAAACCAGAATTCCTCTACGTCCGTATATATGTCATTGCCGGTTGAAGAGGGCCATCCATGAAAACAAGGATTGAAACGAAAAAGCTCAATAGTGATCTGAGAGTCGAGTGTGTGTTGAAGAGGGCCATCCATGAAAACAAGGATTGAAACAAATATACCTCTTTGGGCCTGACTCCCGTTGTCGGTTGAAGAGGGCCATCCATGAAAACAAGGATTG
>MNYV01000037.1:0-17227 GCA_001873285.1 Nitrospirae bacterium CG2_30_53_67 | reverse complement strand
CTGGGCGTGTTGAAGAGGGCCATCCATGAAAACAAGGATTGAAACATCCCGAGCTTTTTAACCCTCTCTCCGATCATCTTCGTTGAAGAGGGCCATCCATGAAAACAAGGATTGAAACAAAAGATACTGCATATCCTCGTAGATGATCTTATCTGGGTTGAAGAGGGCCATCCATGAAAACAAGGATTGAAACGGTATATTCCGCTTTCGGAGGCGGAATATGCCGAACGGTTGAAGAGGGCCATCCATGAAAACAAGGATTGAAACAGGCGGATTGATCCTTCACAAATCCCCGGAGAGTTCGTTGAAGAGGGCCATCCATGAAAACAAGGATTGAAACCAGAATTCCTCTACGTCCGTATATATGTCATTGCCGGTTGAAGAGGGCCATCCATGAAAACAAGGATTGAAACGAAAAAGCTCAATAGTGATCTGAGAGTCGAGTGTGTGTTGAAGAGGGCCATCCATGAAAACAAGGATTGAAACAAATATACCTCTTTGGGCCTGACTCCCGTTGTCGGTTGAAGAGGGCCATCCATGAAAACAAGGATTGAAACGGCGTAGAATGGGCTGTTCGTGAGCCTCCGTACCGAGTTGAAGAGGGCCATCCATGAAAACAAGGATTGAAACTCGTTGCCACGATTGAAACTTTGAAAACAAGGATTGAAACCTTTCTTCTGACTTCTCACTTCTGACTTCTGACTTTGTTGAGAGGGCCATCCATGAAAACAAGGATTGAAACCTTTCTTCTGACTTCTCACTTCTGACTTCTGACTTTGTTGAGAGGGCCATCCATGAAAACAAGGATTGAAGTGGGAAATTGGTGTCTGACACCTTTGGGGAAATCGAGGCGTTGAATTCATTTCGGGGCATTTGCGGGAGCATCACTTCTCGGGTATTATCGCCCTTGGAGCATCAATCGAATTGAATGAGGAAAAATGTTCGAGCTTTATGATGTGGTGATCATCGGCGGCGGGCCGGCAGGGATGAGCGCAGGGGTCTTTGCGGGGCGCAATCTGCTGAAGACCGTGATCCTTGAGAAGGCCGTCCTCGGCGGCCAGCCCGCGGTGGCGGAAAGGATCGAGAACTTTCCGGGATTTCCTGACCTGGACGGCTGGGACCTGACCACCCGTCTGGAAAAACATATCAAGGGACTCGGTGTCGGGGTCATTGAACCGGAAGAAGTCCGGAGCATAGAGACGCATGGGAAGGTCAGAAAGGTGATCGGCTCCCGAGGCGCTTATCTCGCAAAGGCGGTGATCGTGGCCTCGGGCGGCCGGCCCAGGCTCCTCAATGTGCCCGGAGAAAGGGAGTTCACCCGCAAGGGCGTCCATTACTGCGCCCACTGCGCAGGCTTCGGATACGAAGGCAAACGGATCGCCGTGGTCGGCGGAGGGGAGTCGGCCCTCCTGGGGGCGATCTACCTTGCCGGGATCGGGGAAAAGGTCTTTCTAATCCACCGCCGGGAGTTCTTTCGGAGTGAGAAGATTCTCCAGGATCGTGTGCTCCATACCAAAGAGATTGAGATGATGCAGGATTACGTGGTCGAGGAGATCTTCGGAGAGAGGATCGTCACCGGGATCCAGGTGCGAAACCAGGAGACCGGCGTCTCCTCCCGAATGGACATGGACGCGGTCTTTATCTATATCGGCTATATGCCCAATACGTCCTTTGTGGACGTGGACAAGGATGACAAAGGGTTCATCAAGGTCAACCTGGAGTTCGAGACATCAATTCCAGGCATCTTCGCCTGCGGCAATATAGTCCGGGAGAACGCTCAGGTCATCTCCTCCATGGGCGAAGGGGCCATGGCGGCGCTTTCCGCATCGAGGTACGTCATGGGAACGGTTTTCTAAGTCCAAGTTGTTCTAAGCCCCAGTTTGACTCCATGCAGTCAAAATGCTATAGTTCGCAAATGGAGGATGCAGCATGTCACTGACCCGCCGCGACTTTCTGAAACTCTCCGGAACCACAGTAACAGCAGGCGCCATTGCAGGTTTGAGCTCGTCCGAGGCCGAGGCCAGGGAACGGGAGAACCGGATTCAGGGGGCAGCCGTGACCACTACGATCTGTCCCTATTGTGCGGTGGGGTGCGGGATGATCGTCCACACCAGGGATGGGAAGGTCGTGAATATCGAGGGGGATCCCGATCACCCCATCAACAAAGGCTCTCTTTGCTCCAAAGGCGCATCCCTGATTCAGATTGTGAACAATCCCAAACGGGTGATCCGGCCCATGTACCGGGCGCCGGGCGCAAGTTCATGGAGAGAAGTCGAATGGGACTGGGCCCTGAATGAGATCGCGAAAAGGATCAAGAAGACACGGGATGAGACCTTTGTGCAGACCAATGACAAGGGACAGCTTGTCAACCGCTGCGACGGCATCGCTCATGTGGGGAGTGCGGCCCTGGACAATGAGGAGTGTTACCTTCTGCAAAAATGGCTCCGCTCCATCGGGCTTGTCTACATCGAACATCAGGCCCGTATTTGACACTCTGCCACGGTAGCGGCTCTGGCAGAGTCGTTCGGCAGAGGGGCGATGACGAATCACTGGATCGACATCCGGAATGCCGATGTGATCCTGATCATGGGGAGCAACCCTGCCGAGAACCATCCCATCTCCTTTAAGTGGATCACGGATGCGCAGGATCGGGGCGCCACCGTGATCAGCGTGGACCCCAGGTTTACGCGCACCTCTTCCAAGGCCGACATCTATGCCCCGATCCGTTCCGGCTCCGACATCGCATTCATCGCGGGGATGATCCGCTATATCCTGGAAAACGATCTCTACCATAGAGATTATGTCCGCCTTTATACCAACGCCTCCTTCCTGGTGAACGAGGAATTCAAAATGCCCGGTGAACTGGACGGGGTCTTCTCGGGCTATGACCCGGTCTCCAGGAAATATGATAAATCCGCCTGGGCCTTTCAGACGGACGAACGGGGCGTTGTCAGGAAAGACCCGGCCCTGTCCGATCCCCACTGCGTGCTTGAGCTTCTGAAGAAGCACGTCTCCCGCTATGATCCGGACACGGTCTCCTCCATCACGGGCACGCCCAGGGAACTTCTTGAAAAGATCTACAAGGTCTACGCCTCCACAGGCCGGCCCGACAGGGCGGCCACCATCCTCTATGCCATGGGCTGGACCCAGCATACCGTGGGCACCCAGAACATCCGGGCCATGGCCATTGTCCAGCTCCTTCTCGGGAATATCGGACGAGCCGGGGGCGGAGTGAATGCGCTCCGCGGGGAGAGCAATGTGCAGGGATCCACCGACCACGGCCTTCTCTTTGATGCCCTCCCCGGATACCTCAAGGCCCCAAGGGCCTCGGATACGAGCCTTGCTCTTTACCATGAAAAATATACTCTCAAGACGAAGGAGCCCATGAGCGCGAACTGGTGGGGCAATTATCCGAAATATTCGGTGAGCCTCCTCAAGGCCGCGTACGGTGAGGCCGCAACACCGGAGAATGACTTCGGTTATGCCTGGCTCCCCAAGCTGGACGATACGCAGGATGCCTCGTGGCTTACGCTCTTTCATGAGATGGCGCAGGGGAAGTTCAAAGGCTTTTTCGCCTGGGGGCAGAACCCGGCCTGTTCCGGGTCCAATGCCGGCAAGGTGAGAAAGGCGCTCGGGAAGCTCGATTGGATGGTGAATGTCAATCTCTTCGATAATGAGACCGGCTCCTTCTGGCGGGGCCCGGGTGTGAATCCGGAGGAGATCAAGACCGAGGTCTTCTTTCTCCCCTGCGCCTCTTCGGTGGAGAAGGAGGGGAGCATCACCAACTCGGGGCGATGGGCGCAGTGGCGGTACGCCGCGGTTCCGCCCGTGGGAGAGTCCATGCCCGATGCCGAGATCGTGAACCAACTCTACGGCCGGGTCAAGAGACTTTATGAACAAGAGGGAGGGGTCTTTCCCGACCCTGTGCTCAAGCTCGCCTGGGATTATGGGTCCGGGGATACGGCAGGTTCGCCGGACAAGATCAACACGCACCGGATCGCGAAAGAAATCAACGGTTATTTCCTGAAAGATAAAGAGATTAAGGGGACGCTCTACAAGAAAGGGACGCTGGCGCCGAGCTTTGCCTTGCTTCAAGAGGACGGCTCCACCTCTTCGGGCAACTGGCTCTTTTGCAATTCCTATACTGAAGAGGGAAACCGGATGGCCCGGCGTTCAGTAGAAGACCGCTCAGGGATCGGGCTCTATCCGGAGTGGGGGTGGTGCTGGCCCGTGAACCGGAGGATCATCTACAACCGCGCCTCGGTGGACGAGTACGGCCGGCCGTGGGACCCGGCAAGGGCCGTCATTGAATGGAAGGATGAGAAGTGGGTCGGAGACGTGCCGGACGGGGCATGGCCTCCCCTGAAGAAGCCTGACGGCGCCCTCAACCCGGACTCCAGGAATCCCTTCATCATGAAGCCCGGAGGCGCGGCCCACATCTTCGGACCCGACAGAAACGACGGCCCCTTCCCCGAGCACTATGAGCCGCTGGAGTGCCCGATCCAGGAAAACCCCATGTCGAGCAGACATCGGATCAACCCTACGGCGAAACTTTTCTACGTGGAGGATGGGAAGAACGCCGAGGATATCTTCTACTCCTGTGATTACCGTTATCCCTTTGTGGCGACCACGTACCGTGTGAGCGAACACTGGCAGACCGGGGTCATGACCCGCCACCAGCCCTGGCTCCTGGAGATGGCGCCGGAACTCTTTGTGGAGATGAGCCGCGAACTCGCGGCCGATCTGGGGATCAGGAATGGAGACCGGGTCAAGGTCACCTCAGCACGCGGAGAGGTCAAGGCCGTAGCCATGGTTACGGCGCGCTTCAAGCCGTTCAAGGTCATGGGGAACACGGTGCATCAGGTGGGACTCCCTTACCACTTCGGATGGCAGTATCCCGAGGACGGGAGCGGCGGAGACAGCGTGAATCTGCTCACGCCCACCATCGGCGATGCGAACACCATGATCCCGGAGACCAAGGCGTTTATGGTGAATGTGGAGAAACTATAGCTGATTCTGCCGCAAATATATTCTGTATACTCCTCCGACCGAAGGGAGCATGTACATGCCCAAAGGCGTACTGATTGATCTCACGCGTTGCACGGGCTGCCGGGGGTGCCAGGCGGCGTGCAAGGAGTGGAATGAGCGCAAGGCGCGGAGAACGACCCTGTCCGGGAACTTCACCAATCCTTCCAGGCTTAACTCCGACTGCTATACCCACATCCGCTTTCATGAGCAGGAAATGGACGGCGTGCCGGTCTGGAGCTTTGTCAAGAACCAGTGCCTTCACTGCAAGAAACCGGCCTGCGCCTCGGCCTGCCCGGTGGGGGCCCTCGCCAAGACAGAGGCCGGGCCTGTGATCTATCACTTCGACCGGTGCATCGGGTGCCGCTACTGCATGCTGGCCTGTCCCTTTGAGATCCCGAAGTACGAGTGGGAAAGCGCCTTTCCCTGGGTGCAGAAGTGCAGCTTCTGTTCGGAGAGGATCCGAGACGGCCTGGTTCCGGCCTGCATCAAGACCTGTCCGACCGAGACTATGCTCTACGGTGAGTATGACGATATCGTCAAGGAGGCTAAAGCGCGTATCCGCAGAAACCCCGGAAAGTATGTGCCCCATATTTACGGATTGGAAGAGGCCGGGGGGACTTCCTGGATCTATATCTCCGGTGTCCCCTTTGATAAGATCGGATTCAACACCCATGTGGGGAGCGCGGTCCTGCCGGCGATTACGTGGAAGTCGCTTGCCAAGATCCCCTTCAGCGTGACCGCACTGGTGGCGCTTCTTGGGGCGATTGCATGGATAAGAAACAGGGGAGAGATCGGAGGGCAGACCACGGACAGAGGGCCAGAGGCAGAGGGTGGAACGCGGAAGACCCCCGCCCCCTAACCCCCTCCCGCGATGGGGAGGGGAAAGAATAGAAGTAAGCTAATGAATCGTCCCATCGTTTTTGAGAATATCCTGACTTATTTCCCCGCTCTTGATGGCCTATGGTTCGGAGCCAACGGCTCATAGAGGAGGGGATAAAGGGGAGGGAGATGAGTGGAGAGGGAATAAGGGGAAGAAATCCTCTCGAAGGGGTCAGGATGTTTGGCTCAAAGCTGATCGCTGATTGCTGACGGATTCTCCCTGTTGAGGTTCCAACATGAATCGGCTCAAAGACATCCCGTTGATTTCCAGGAGCACATGGCCCCTGTTTTTCCTGATGGCGCTGGGCGCGGGATGCATGGTCTACCGCTTTGCCATGGGACTCGGCGCCTCCACACATCTCAGCGACAGTTTTCCGTGGGGCATCTGGGTGGGTATGGATATCTTCGTGGGGGTGGCCTTGGCCGCAGGCGGGTTCACGCTCACTGCGGCTATCTATATCTTCAACTGGAAGAAATACAAACCCGTGGCCCGGCCCGCGGTCCTGACGGCCTTCCTCGGCTACCTTCTCCTTGTCATGGGAGTGATCATTGATATCGGGAAGCCGCTCTCGTTCTGGCATCCGCTGGTCATGTGGCAGTACCGCTCGGTTCTCTTTGAGGTGGTCTGGTGCATCGCCCTCTACACCGCCGTGCTGGCCATGGAATTTTCGCCGGCCCTGCTTGATGGGGCCGGTATGCACGGTCTCGCAAGCTTCATGAAGAACAAACTGGTCCTATTCCCTCTGGTCATCGCAGGGGTGACCCTTTCCTTTCATCACCAGTCTTCGCTGGGAAACCTCTTCCTGATTGTGCCCGACAAACTCCACCACCTCTGGTACACGCCTCTCATCGGCCTTCTTTATTTCCTCTCGGCCGTGGCCGCAGGCATGGCCATGGTCTCTTTTGAGAGCATCGTGAGTTCATGGGCCTTCAAAAGGGGATATGAGGTCGGGATTCTGAGGGGCCTCGCCAAGGGATCGGCGGTTTCGCTTCTCATCTATTTGGCGGTACGGTTCACTGATCTTGCCGTTAGGGGAAATTTTCCTCTTATGCTGGAAGGGAGCCGAGCCAGTGTGCTTTTCTTTATTGAAATCATGGCCGGCGTGATCGTGCCCATGCTTCTCCTTGCATCTGCAAGCCGTGAGGGGCCGGTCGGACGAATCCTGGGGGGACAGATCCTTGTCATGGCCGGCGTGATCCTGAACCGGTTTGACACAAATTTTCTGACCCAGGCCGCACACGGCGGTTCCTATTTTCCTTCCTGGATGGAGATCGCGATCACCGCAGGGGTGATCTCCTTCGGCGTCTTCCTGTATAGAATAGCGGTTCTGCGTTTGGAAGTTTTCCCAAGCGCCGAGGTTCAACATTAAATACTGCCGGAATTCCCTTAATGTTCTATGAGCCAAGAAAGACCAGGAGTCTCCTTCGTTGCGAGAATGGAATTGGTGAACAGAGAATCTCCAGACAGTAAAACAGAGGGGGCGGCCGCATCGCGGGAGTGGTCGGTGTTGCAGGCCTTTCGCCACCGGAATTACCGGCTCTTTTTCGCCGGCCAGCTTGTCTCCCTGATCGGCACCTGGATGCAGTCGGTCGCACAGTCGTGGCTCGTTTACCGTCTGACCGGTTCGGCGATGATGCTGGGACTGGTCGGCTTTGCGAGCCAGATCCCCGTGTTTCTGGTCGCTCCCCTGGGCGGCGCCGTCTCCGACCGGCACAACAGGCGACTCATCCTCATTGCCGCGCAGAGTGCGTCGATGCTTCTTGCCTTCGCACTTGCCGCACTGACGCTGGCCCACCGCGTGCACGTGGTCCACGTCTTCGTGCTCGCAGCCGCCCTCGGCGTGGTCAATGCCTTCGACATCCCGGCTCGGCAGGCGTTCGTGGTGGATATGGTGGGCCGGGACGATCTCCTCAACGCCATCGCCTTGAACTCCTCGATGTTCAACGGCGCCCGGATTGTCGGCCCGGCCTTAGCGGGCGTGCTGGTGGCGAGCATCGGCGAGGGGTGGTGTTTCTTCGCAAATGCCATGAGCTACCTTGCCGTCATCACCGGGCTTTTGATGATGAGAATCACGGCGCAGGCGCGCGTTCCATTACTCGGATCAGCGCTGGCCAGCATCATCGAGGGGTTCCGCTTTGTGTGGGCCCCTGGGCCGATTCGGGCCTTGCTGATCCTCCTTGGGATCATCAGCCTCATGGGAATGCCCTATGTGGTACTCATGCCGATCTTTGCCGGCCGGATCTTTCACGGCGGGGCCAGAGAGCTCGGACTGCTCATGGGCGCATCGGGAGTCGGCGCTCTGCTGGGCGCGCTGAGGCTCGCTGCAAGGCAGGGCGTGAAGGGCCTGGGACGCTGGGTTGCCCTGTCGGCGGGGGCGTTCGGCGCAAGCCTGATCCTGTTTTCGCTTTCCCGGTCATTCTGGCTTTCGGCGGCCCTGCTCATTCCGGTCGGTTTCTCAATGATGATCGAGATGGCCGCATCGAACACGCTCATCCAGACCATGGCGCCGGACCATCTGCGAGGGCGTGTGATGGCGGTCTACTCCATGATGTTCATGGGCATGGCGCCGTTAGGTGCGCTGCTCTCGGGGGCGCTGGCGGATCGGATCGGCGCGCCGGTTACGGTGGCCATCGGCGGAGTATTCTGCATCGCCGGATCAGTGGTCTTCAGGGTCTATTTGCCGGCCCTGAAGGTCGAGGCGAGGCGGATGATCGTGGCCCTGAGGGCGGCCGGCGGGGGTCCGGCGGAAGAGGTGACGGGAGATGGAAGCGCAGCCGCCCCGAAGCCGGGTTCCGAACAGCACGGGCACCGCTCCGGCGAGGCGTGATCGTTCCGGATGGAAGCAAGACCCCTGCGGTCAGAAAGGTGTGATGCTGACCTTGTTTATGATGACATCCGATAATGGTTTATCATTGTTTTTGTCTGTAGGCACGAGGCCGATCGCCTGCACCACGTCCATCCCTTCAACCACCCGGCCGAAGACCGTATGAACTCCGTCAAGCCAGGATGTTTCCGCCAGCGTGATAAAGAACTGGCTCCCGCCCGTATTGGGCCCTGAGTTGGCCATGGAGAGAATGCCTGGCCCATCGTGCTTCAAAAGAAGATTGCCTGAATCGTCTTTAGGGAACTCGTCAACAATCTTGTAGCCCGGCCCTCCGGTTCCGTCTCCGTTGGGATCGCCTCCCTGGATCATAAAATCCTTTATCACCCTGTGGAATGTCAATCCGTCATAGAATTCCTGCTTTGCCAGGCTGATGAAGTTCTTTGTGGTGAGGGGCACGAGGTCTTCAAAGAGTTCGAGCTTGATCGTGCCGTAGTTGGTTTCAATCACAGCAAACCTGTTGCTCGGGAAATTGTCTCCGAGGCCGTCGCTGTTCAGGTCCTCCCATTCTTCCTCATCCAGGGGGAATGCATCAACGATATCCGATACACTGTCATTGTCATCGTCGTCATCCACGTCGTTGTCTATGCCGTCGTTGTCCGTGTCGAGCGGGTAAATGTCTGAATCATCTGTCCTTCCATCTCCGTCGTCGTCAAGGTCCGCATTATTTCCGATCCCGTCTCCGTCAGTATCGACGCTTTCACTCGAGTCCAGCGGGAACGCATCATCCGCATCCGATACGCCGTCATTGTCGTCATCCGTATCCGCGTGGTTCCCTATCCCGTCTTGATCCGTATCCACGGATTCGGACGGGTCCAATGGAAAGGCATCATCCGCATCCAGCACACCGTCATTGTCATCGTCGAGGTCGGCGTTGTCTCCGATTCCGTCTTTATCTGCATCCGCCCATTCCGAGGCATCATTCGGGAAGAGATCCGTATGATCCCCAACACCATCATTGTCCGTATCGAGCCATTCACTCGGGTCCAATGGGAAGGCATCATCCGCATCCGATACGCCGTCATTGTCATCATCCGCATCGGCGTTGTTCCCAATGCCGTCTTGATCCGTATCCAAGGTCTCTGATGGATCGTTGGGGAAGGCATCTTTGCTGTCTGCAACGCCGTCGCCGTCGCTGTCAGGCTCTATCGCAATATTTATAAGATGAATGCCGTGGGTATCGTCTGCCGTAACCATGCGGTCTCCATCCACCCAAAGATCCGTGCAAAATCCCTGTGTATCCAAACGGGCGGCAAAGGACGGCGCGGCGGGATCTTGGATGTCCACGACCTGGACGCCGTTGTTGCCGTTGGCTATATAGGCATAGTGACCCTGAACGTTGATCTGATAGGAAGGCTGGTCGCTCGATTGCGAATTCTCATCAGTCAATGGAAGAGAAGAAACAGGCGTTGGATAAACATTTTTTATGTCCGATATGGAGAGTCCGCCTACTTCACCGGCCGTCAGGAGGTAGTCTCCATATTTTTCAACGGCATTAATCTTATATCCCATGTTGATCTTTTGAATGATCTTTGCATAGGATGGCTCAGAGATAAAGATCATGCTCAACCCCTGATCAGAAGAGGCGACATAGGCCACTTGGTTGGATACGACGGACTGTAAATAAACATCGAATCCTTGAACCTGTCCTGTTAGAACCGGCGCATCCGGCGTGCTGATATCGAGGATCAAGAATTCATTCAAGAATCCACTCACTGAACTGAGATACAGGGTATCCCCTTCAAGGGTGATATAATATAAAGCTCCCGTGGTGTAGAACGAGGAGACGAGGGAAGGGCTTTCGGGTATGGATACGTCCACAACCAGTACGCCCAGAGAGGATGTGCCGACATACAGATAATGACCTTTTTTAGCCAGGGAATAGGCCTCGCCCTGGCTGATGGGTAAGGAACCGATCTTTTTTAATGTTGAACGATCTGAAATCTCCAAGACCAGCAAGCCATCGGAGCCATCCGCAACATAGACGATGTTCCCGTCTTTCAAGATGCTGTAACTTGTGCCGGGTGTCTGGTAGGTATCCAGGGTTGAAAGGGCCACGACTTCTTTTGGCGCTGACTCCTCGACACCGGCTGCCGGGGAACTTCCCCCACCCCCGCCTCCTGAACAGCCGAGCATGAGAAGGGTAAAAGAAGATAAGAGCCGGATGACAAGGATGAATTTTTTTAAAAGATAATCCATAAAAGTTTTCCTCATTATTTCTAAAAAATTATGCAAAAATTATACCAACAGATCTTTTTCTCCGATTTATTTGAAATAAAATTTTAATTCGGTTGTAACCATCTAATTATATTAAAATATCAGGTTCGTTTAACCGTTTGATATGAAGAGACTCCGGCGGCTCTATGTGTGAAAAAGTTTTCCATTTAATAGAAATAAAGTTCCATTTATAGGAAAATATTTTCCTATAAGACGTCCTGGTGGCCAGTCAGACACTTCCCCTGCCCGGACTGATGATAGATCGGTGCCATCCTATCGCTGTTTCCGGGATCGGCGGGTCTGCGACAAATTTATGGGTACACATCAGGGTTACATATGTTTGTCATTGTCCGGTCCCCCGATCCAGTCGGAGGACAGGCCCGACCGGACAATCCAGTTTTTTATTGTCTGGATTCCCCGATCCAGTCGGGGAATGACGCTCTTAGAGAAATATTTACCCATAAATTTGTCGCACACCCGGGGCTGGCGGGGTCATAGACGTCTTTTGCGATCTGAGGTATAGTTGGAAACGCTGTATAATCTAAATTCCCTTAATCCTGAGCAACTTTGATTTCTGTGATATATATCACAGAAGAATAGATCCTAATATAGCAATATTCAAATAAGAAATTTCTTTAATATGCCCAAGTCATGAGAATTATTAATTAATTATGAACCGCATCAGTTTATGCCGGTCAAACCAACTTAACGGGTTCAGAATATCAGAATAAAAGGGAGGAAATCGCCATGTCAGGACCCAAAGAACCGGATGAGATCAAAACCCCTATGTTGGACGAGCTGGAAAAGGGGCCATGGCCGAGCTTCGTGAAAGACTTAAAGCAGCTCTCCAGGAAAAAGCCGGCCATAAAACAGCTCCTGGGACAGCTCGAGCAGTCCTACGAGACCTGCACCGACTACTGGCAGGGGACTGTGATCAACCTCGACGGGTACGGCGGGGGTGTGATCGGCCGATATTCGGAACTAACAGAGAAATTTCCGGAGATGGCGAGGTTCAACACGATCCGCATCCTTGAGCCCTCGGGCTGGGTCTATTCCACCGAGGCCCTTCGGGAACTCTGCGACATCAGTGAGAAGCACAGCGCCGGCATCCTGCAGTTTCACGGCATGACCGGTGATATCCTGATGCTCGGCTCCAACAATGAACAGACCTTCGAGGCCGGAGAGGCGCTCATGGAAAAGGGCTGGGACATCGGCGGGTCGGGCGCGGCCCTCAGGACCCTGGCCTGCTGTGTGGGGCCCGGCCGCTGCGAGATGTCCTGCTTCGATACCCTGGGGCTGACCAAATACATCACCGATACCTTCATTAGTGAACTCCACCGTCCCGAATTCCCTTATAAGTACAAGTTCAAGATCTCAGGCTGTGCCAATGACTGCGCCTGCTCCATGCAGAGATCCGACATGCCGATCATCGGGACCTGGCGTGACGAGATCCAGGTCAACCAGGAAGAGGCGGCCAAGTTCATCGATCAGAGGGGCGAGCAGTTTGTCATCAAGAATGTGATCACCCGGTGTCCCACGCAGTGCATGACTCTGAAGGACCGAACGATCAAGATCGACGATAAGAACTGTGTCCATTGCATGCATTGTATCAACGTGATGCACAAGGCCCTGGCTATCGGTAAGGACCGGGGTGTGACCATCCTGATCGGGGGAAAGCGCAGCCTGAAGATCGGCGATACCATGAGTTCCGTGCTGGTCCCCTTCATGAAGATGGAGACTGAGGAGGATCGGGAAAAACTGACGGACCTGGTCCGGAGGATTTGGGACTTCTGGGGCGAGAATGGGATGGAACACGAGCGTGTGGGGGAATTCATTGACCGGGTCGGACTGGGCGCCTTCCTCGACGGCATCGGGCTCCTGCCGGATCCGCAGATGGTCAGAGCGCCGAGAAGCAACCCTTACATCAAGTTCGAGGAGTACACGCGGCCCAGAATGGCCGGGGAAGAAAAGAAAGTTCCGCCCTTTGTGGACAAGGAGCTCGAAGGCGAGGAAACAACCTCTTAACACGGGAGAGATGATCATGGAATCAAAGAAAAAAATGGCTCCAAGGGACAACGGGGCGCCGGACTTCAAGAAGTTTTTGCACCCCCTCATGGCCAAAAATTACGGCCATTGGAAATATCATGAGAACCTGCGTCCCGGTGTGCTGGTGCATGTGGCGGAAAGCGGGGACGCCCTCTACACGGTCCGGGCGGGATCCCCCCGCACCATGAGCGTGGATACGGTGCGGAAGATCTGTACGATCGCGGACAAGTATTGCCAGGGTCATCTGCGTTTTACCAGCCGGTGCAACATCGAGTTTCTGCTCGCAAACAGGGAGGATATCGATCCCCTGATTCGGGAAGTCCACGACGTCCTCGGCTTTCCCGTGGGGGGCACAGGCCCCTCGGTCTCCAATATCATCCATACCCAGGGCTGGCTTCACTGCAATCTCCCGGGAACCGATGCCGCCGGCGCGGTCAAGGCCCTCATGGATACGCTCTATGAGGATTTTGTCAGCGAGCGCCTGCCCCAGCGTGTCAAGATCTCCACCTCTTGCTGCCAGATCAACTGCGGCGGCCAGACGGATATCGCCATCAATCTTCAGCACCACAAGCCGCCCAGGATCAGTCACGACAAGATGCAGATCTGTGAGCATCCCAAGGTGGTGGCCATCTGCCCCGTGGCTGCGGTCCGCCCCCGCAAGGTGGAAGGCCGGGACTCCCTGGAGGTCATCGAAGAGAAGTGCATGTATTGCGGGGCCTGCCACGGACAGTGCCCGAGCATGGAGATCCGTGACGCCGAAACCGACACCCTGTCTATCTGGGTCGGCGGCAAGTCGGCCAGCACCCGAAGCGGTCCCTCTTTTATGAAACTGGCTACCTATGGGCTCCCCAACCATCCGCCCCGCTGGCCCGAGGTGAGTGCCGCCGTGAGCAAGATTATTGAAGCCTACAGAGCGAGTGCCAAGCCTTACGAACGGATGGGCGAGTGGATAGACCGGATCGGATGGAAACGCTTTTTCGAGGTCACGGGCTTTCCGTTCACCAAGTACCATATCGACAATTACCGCTTTGCCCGTACCACATTCAACACATCCTCACAGGTCAGATTATAGGAGGGGTACGATCATGGAAATACAATCTGTCCCGGCAAGGGCCGCACAGTTGGAGATCGTGAAAAACCAAACCGCGTCACCGTCCGACGTCGTGGTGACCTGCGGTGAGAGCTGGAAGTGTCCGGTTTACGTCCGGCAGATGCCGCCGTGCCGGAACGAGTGTCCCAGCAGCGAGGATATCCGCGGTTATCTCACGGTTGTGGCTGCTGCGGAATACCAGAAGAAGAGCCCTGAAGAAGCCCTGGACGAGGCCTGGCACATTTTGACGGACAAGAATCCCATGCCCGCCACGCACGGCCGGATCTGTCCCCATCCCTGCGAGGATGGCTGCAACCGAAAGAACAAGTCCGACGGCCCCGTGGCCATCAACAACTTTGAGCGGGTGGTAGGAGATCACGGTCTCGAACGCGGGCTCAGATTCAAGAAGCTGACCGAGAAGGTGAGAAAAGAAAGGGTGGCCGTAATCGGATCAGGTCCGTCCGGACTCTCCTGTGTCTATCAATTGGCCCGCCGCGGTTATCCGGTTACGATCTTTGAGGCCTATGACAAACCCGGCGGTATGTTGCGCTACGGGATACCCTCCTACCGGCTTCCGGACAAGGTTCTGGACGGGGAGATCAAGAACATCCTGGATCTGGGCGTGGAACTACGCTGCAACACCAGGGTCGGTGTGGATATCCCTTTTGAGGAGTTGTGTAAAAAATATAACGCCGTCTATGTGGCCATCGGCGCCCACCGGGGCGCCAAGCTGAATGTCCCGGGTGAGGACGCGGCCAATGTCTTCACGGCCGCCGATTATCTGAACCGGATCAACTCCGGCGTCAAAGTGGATCTCGGCAATAAGGTGGTGGTGGTCGGCGGCGGGGACAGCGCCATCGATGCGGCACGAGTCTCTCTTCGCATGGCCCATAAGGGCGCAGGCGATGCGGACCAGTTCGATACGGAGTCGGCTCAGACCGTCCTGGATTCGGCCCGTGTCTCCAAGCGTTTAAGCCATGCCGAGGTAGCCATTCTCTACCGGCGGACCCGCGCCGAGATGCCGGCCATCGGACACGAGATCCTGGAGGCCGAAAAAGAAGGGGTCCGGATCGAATTTCTTGCGGCCCCCATTGAGATTCTGACGCAAGACGGACGCGTGGCCGGGATCCAATGCATCCGCATGGAACTGGGCGAGCCTGACAAGTCCGGACGGCGCCGTCCCATCCCTGTCAAGGGGTCGGAATTCACCATAGAGGCCACGGCCGTGATCTCAGGTATCGGCCAGCAGCCCGATCTTGCGGGCGGCCTGATGGAACTGGCCAACCAGTGGGGATGGATCAATATCCGGAACAACCGGCAGACCGGGCTCGATGGGGTCTTTGCCGGAGGCGATGTCCTGGGCCTGGGGATCTCCTCGCGTTCAGTGGGTGAAGGCCGCAAGGCCGCTCAGGCCATAGAGGCCTATCTCAACGGCCGGGAATATAAGCCCCTGCCTATGATCCGGCCCATAAAAGAGACCCATCTTCGCTTCGATTACTACAAGGACGCTCCGAGGCACGAGAAGAAAAGCCTTCCCGCAGAGGAGAGGATCCGGGGGTTTCAGGAAATCTATCAGAGACTGACCAGGGATGAGGCCGTTGCCGAAGCCAAGCGGTGCATGAGCTGCGGTTTGTGTTTCAACTGCGATCAGTGCCGCATCTACTGTCCGAGGGAGGCCGTCAGCAGGGACCTCGCCCGGCCCATGGGCCAGGTCATGTTCACGGATTACACAAAGTGCAACGGCTGTCACATCTGTTCCCTCATATGCCCGTGCGGCTACATCGAGATGGGGATGGGATTATAACGAGTTCCCTTGCTCAGCCCTCCTCTTTCGTCATTGTCCGGTCCCCCGATGGGGCCTGTCCTCCGATCCCCCGATCAAGTCGGAGGACAGGCCCGACCGGACAATCCAGCTTACTCTTCATCATTGTCTGGCTCGGCCGGAGAATCGTGCGCCTGAGAGTGTGCAGAGTCAGAAGGAGGCAAGTGGTTTAGTCTGATGGACAAGGTTTACGCTGGCAGAAGTCTCAAAGCGGCCTGGGGCAGAGTGAAGGCCGACGGAGGGGCTGCCGGGGTGGACAATCAGAGCATCGAGGCATTTCAAAGCAACCAGGAAAGGTATCTGGCAGAGCTGGAGAATCAACAGGAGCTATTTTGACACCATTCCCCATGATGGGTTGATGGAAGAAGTCAAAAGACAAGTGGCGGACGGACGGGTATTGGATCTCATAAGGGGCTACCTGAAGCAAGGCGTCATGGAGGGTCTGAGCCAATGGGAACCGGACAGAGGCACCCCCCAGGGTGCGGTCATTAGTCCCTTACTTTCCAACATTTATCTGAACCCCATTGACCACGAGATGCAGCAAATGGGACAAGAGATGGTCAGATATGCGGACGATTTCGTCATATTGTGCTCAAGCCGGGAAGAAGCCGAGAAGGCGCTGACCGGAGTAAAGGCGATGATAGAAGGAAGGGGGCTCTTCCTGCATCCTGAGAAGACACGAATCGTGGATGTTACAATAGAAGGAGGGTTCGACTTTCTTGGCTACCACTTTGAGCGAAACAGGAGATGGCCGCGCAAGAAGAGCATGGACAAACTCAAAGAGGTGATCCGGCAGAAGACAAGACGGACATCGGGAAAGAGCCTGACGGCTATTATCGATGACCTGAACCGGAGCTTGAGGGGTTGGTTTGAATACTTCCGCCACAGCGAGAGGCGAACATTTCAGATTCTCGACGGATGGATAAGGATGAGACTGAGAAGCATCTTGCGGAAGCGGCACGGGCGGAAGGGAGTCGGGCGAGGCTTTGACCATCTGACATGGCCGAATACCTACTTTGCCGATCTTGGGCTGTTCACCTTAACCGCAGCCTTAGATGCGGCTCGTCAATCCCGATGTGGAAAACGCTAACTGGAGAGCCGGATGCGGGAAATCCGCCTGTCCGGTTCGGAGGGGGGGGAGGCGAAAGCCTTCCCTACCCCTATCATGGTTCGACAAGCTCACCATGACAATTGTCACCCTGAGCCTGTCGAAGGGTGGATTCCCCGATCAAGCCTGCCCTCGACTGCGATCGGGGGTCGGGG